>JAVZJF010000059.1:0-6451 GCA_038870935.1 Candidatus Anstonellales archaeon
AACTGATTTTTTATCTCTTCAAAGTCAATCCTTTTGTGTTTTGCCAATAGTACAGTTCTCATGTTCTTAGGGTCATAATATTTGAATATGTGTTTGAGAACTTCTTTGTTTTTTTGATCTAATGAATTTTCAATTGTTAGGAATTGGTCATTAATGCTTCTCCATAGAATATTCTCAATTTTCAATATAACTTGTTCGCTATTGGTTTCTTCTACTTCTTTTTTGAGCAATTCTCCATAAGTAGATTTCTGTAGTAAATCAAGAACGCTGTATAAAGATTTTACATCTGCTAATAATTCCAAATCTTTTTTCTTTAACATTTTACTTTTCCATGCTCTTATTCTTGCATTTATGTACCCATAAGCTAATGCTTTTGAACCAGAATTAAAAATAATTAAATTAAATAAATAATGAACTTTTTGGAGTGCCTTTCTGAGTAAGCTATCATTCATGGAAATCACTAATACCTCAAATCTTCAATTACTTCAATTAATGCCGAATAATAATTTATATATTTTCACTTTCAGGGTTTCTTTTTTTGCTTCTAAGATACTGTCAATGGTATAATCATATCCTATCTTTTCATCACTGCTTAAGATAATGAATCCACTCATTGTTTTTTTAGGTACTAATTTGTCACTGAATTCCCGATAATTATGCAAAATTTCATACTCTATTTCTCCACACACTATTTTGAATTCACTAAATTCTTTTGAATGTTCTCTTATTTTTTGCAGTAAAAAATTGACGTATAATTCTTTGAGCTTGTGGGTTCTTTCTTTTATTATCAAATTTCTTAGATCTATAATTGCATTCTCTACTGCTTTTTCCCTAGCACTATTTATTGCTCTTTTCATCTCTAGTTGCAAAAGTGCTTTTTTTTCTACTAGTTCTTGTGCTTTTAGCTGTTTTAGTTCTTCATCAATTTTGGCTAATTCTTTTTCAAAATTCTCCTCAATTTGTTTAATTCTTTCAATGTGCTCTTTTTCGATTTTTTGTAAAAGTTCTTTTACTTCTTGCTCTGCTCGTTTTTCTAATGTATTCAATAGTTCTGCTAGCTCTTTTTTCATTTCTCCAGCATTCATTAGTTTTGGCAATCTATGAGCTGCTTTGCTTTTTTCTGTTTCAATATTAGCCATTTTTATCACTTTTTCATTCTACACCCTCTCTTGAATTTGAATTAAATTTAATAAAAAAAAAAGAGTGTATAGTTCTTTCTATCTATCTTTCTTTCTTACTTGTGCTGTACCATATTTGATAATATCAAGAATGAACATGCTAACCCAAGAATGATAAGGGTCTCTGGCAATGCTAACCAAATAAGAACATTTCCTGCTTTATCTGGCTGTTCTGCAACCATACCCATGGCTGCGCTTCCTATGCTTGCTTGTGCCCAAGCAGCACCAATAGCTCCTGCAGCAGTGGGTATAGCAGCTGCCAAAGCTATCATACCTTCAGGAGATTCTACAATCTGTTTTGCTGTTTCTTCAACTGCCACTTAAAACACCTCTTAAAAATTTTTTATTAACATGATTTCGTTAATCAATTATTACTCTTTTTAATAGGTAATGAAAATGGATTAAATAATCTTCCTCCACCTTTGAAATACTTAGTCCCAAACTCAACCAAGCATAATCTTCCTCCTTGAATCATACCTTCTACCATTGCAATTACAGCGTTAGCAAAATGCAATGTCATAAAAATGATAGCCATAATTAAGAAATTAAGGAAGTTTGACAGTATATTTGGAGTAAATGAAGCATTGATAATTTCAGCAACAATTACTCCAGCTACACCAACACCAGCAATTCTTAAGAATGACATTATGTTACTAACTACTCCTGCTAATTCAAAGATTCCTGAAACTCCTTCTGTTAAAAGAATAACTAAAACACTTAATCCCAAAGCAAATAAACCTATTTCATTTTCTATTCCATTTAAAGGGATTAACGTATAATTGAATAAATTCTTTGGTAAAAGAATCAATAGACTTAAAATGAATAAAATCCAAGATGCTTTTCCTATGGCATGTTTGATGTCGTGCTCTAAGCTTATTAGACTTCCTAGTAGAAAACCTATTGAAACAATTAATGCACCAAAAAGAATTGTATAACCCATTAATCGAGGTAATTCATGTACTCTATGTAAATTCCAATCAATTCCTAAATACTCTAAAGGTCTCTTGTTAACTTCTATGTTAAATATCTTCATGAAATTAATAAATGACAAGCCAAAAAACTCATCAAATAAGAGTCCAAAAATAATTGCAAATATCGCAGAAAATATCCAAATATTGCTTACATATTGAATAGTTTTACTATCTTTGAATTTAGATTTGAGAAACATCGCAAATGGTATTGAAATTAAAGCATAGCCTACGTCTCCTACAATCATCCCATACATTATGGGCAGTAATAAAGTCAGAATTAAACTTGGATCAAAATCTGTTGCAGAGGGTATAGTTATTGTTTTTAACATTCCTTCAAAGTTTTTCACTAGTTTTTCTTTATTCTCTATTTTTGTAGGAGCGTTTTCTTCATGATAGGAATCACTTATTATCAATAGTTTAACAGAATTCCCAAACTCGTTTTTTATTCGTGATCTTACTCTATCTAAATCATTCTCATCGATCCAAGCTGTTAGTATGTCTATATTTGATGTGCTTTTCTGTTCCAAAATTATGTTGTATCTCATTTTCCAGCATTCCAAATGATACTTTATTTCAGTCAGTAATTTTTTATTTGATTTAATTAACTCATCAAAGTCAATGCTTATTTTTGATAATGTATCTAATTTCTCTTCTTTTAGTCTTTGTTTGTTTTTATAGTCCTGTAATAAACTATTTTTGTCAGCATAATTCTCAAAATGCAGTTCTATTAATTTTTGGTCATTTGGAATTTCGATGTTCAAAGCTAAAACATATGAATTATTTTGTTCTTTTGATTCCTTTTTGTTATCTGCAATTATTAGAATTCCATTGTGGTTTGGATCAATAATTTCAAATTTTTGTAATTGATTAGTTATGTGTTTAGTACTTTCGTCAACTGAGCCGCAATATTTAAAGAGCTTTAATTTAGCACTCTTTAAAGTAAATACTTTTGGATCAATTTCTGAATCTATTAATTCTTCTAGTTTGATTAATTGCTGTTCCAGTAATCTAATTTCTTCTTTTAATTCTTTTTTTCTTTTTGCTAAATCCCTCAAGTTATCAAATAATTTGGTATTAGTTTCTAGTAATAAAAGGAGTTCAATATCTGTAATGTCTTTTTTAATGTCTATTAATTCGTCTGTTAATTCAATAGAAATTTCAATTTCTTTTATAAAATCATTAAATTTTAAATAATGCTCATTTATTGCTTCATAATTTCTTAATTGAGTATTGCTTAACAATTTGTTTATTTCACTAATTTCGTTGATTTTAGTTATTTCTGCAATTTCCATTTGATGAAGAGTTGAAAGTAATTCAAGAGTCTTTGTTTTTTCGCTCAAAAACATTATTTTTAATATCCTATTTGGTTTTCTAAGAAACATTATTTGGTCCTCCTGTCCTCCAAACTCCAAGAATTGTAAAATCTCATTTAAACAAAGATTCTGCCAATTCTAATAATTGTTCATTTGTTAAATATTTTTTTTCATAAGAAATGATCATTTGCTCATAATTCTTCTTTTCTTTTTCTAAACTTGACTCTATTTCTTGTTTGATTTCCAAAATTTTGTTATTCTTATAATTTCTTAATTCCAATTCTTTTTCTTCTTTTAAGGTTCTTTCTTGCATTATGTGTGATTTCTCTCTTTCTTTTGCAATTTGTTTTTCTTTTTCTAATTTTTGCATGATTTGTTCTTCTCTATTTTTTATTTCTAAAAGCAGATTACTAATATCGGCTAAACTACTAGAATGATTATCGTTAGAGGCCATAAGAAATCACTGATAATCAGATATTTTTTTGAAAAGGTTTTTAAATATTCATAAGTACATGGTTTTTATTTTCGATAATGAATATCAATATTATGCCTATAGGACCGCTCTCTAACCTGGGTTCGTCTGTTAAAATAGAGTTGAATAAAAATAAATATTATCCTGGCGAAGAAATAGAGTTTATTGTAAGTATTAAAACTTTAAGTGATGTGAAGGCCAGAGCAGTAGTAGCTACTCTTTATTGTGTTGAACATGAGAAAAAAACTGTAATAAAGCAAATGACACATGAGGAATTAAGGGAAATGAAAGAATTAGGTGTTCCTGTTGGAGAGAGAATGGTTAAGGAAGAACATGAAGAAAAAAAGATTACTTATGAATCAAAAATTAAATTAGCTGATGAAATTGTGATTAAAAGCAATAAATTTGAAGGAAAAATTTCTTTACCAATAGATGCAGAGCCGACTTCTTATGAGTATGGACATGATAATAAATTAACTCATTGGTACTTGAAGATAACTGTAGATATCCCAAATGCATTCGATATAAACGCTGAAAAAGAGGTTTTAGTTGCAGGATTAAGTGTTTAATTCTAGTAGTTTCTTTTATTTTTTATTTAGATGAAATTTAACTTACTTATTTCTTCTTCCAATTTTCGTTTATCTTTTTAATGGATCTATAAAAAAATATCAATGCAATAAACAGAAGAGGGGCGTAGAAAAATATACTTATCCTTGAAATGCCAAACAAATGAAAGATTATTGGAATCATAAATGTTAATAATAATAACATTAGTGCTTCGATGGTTGTTATAGCTATTTGGCTTCTTGATATTTGTTCAAAAGCTTTTTGACAATTGCAAATATAACGACCAAAATTTGAAAAGATAAGGTTGAAAAAATCGATGAAACTTTTTAAAACTATAGGAAGTATCAATAAAAACAAAAGAATTAATATGTCTGTTTTTTTCTCACCAGGTAGATCTGCTTTTGCTATGAGCAAAAACGTAATAAGATATGCTATCATTAGATATATTCTTAACGAATCAATAGTTGCTAATCTTCGGAAAACTTGAAAATCAAACTTGAGTAATTTATCATATTGTTTTGCCAATTCGTTTATTGGCAAGTTTATATACGTGATAAACACGTCTATCTGTTTGATAAACTCTGGCTTAATGATGAGCTTGAGTAATCTTCTCAAGTGTTCATTTTTATCAACTAATACTGGATTGATCAAAGCAGCTATAAGAACTACGCTTGAAGAATATCCTATGAAATCAAAAGAACTCAATTGTTGTGCTTGTTGAGCGATTAATAAAGTAAATTCTCCAAAGATAGTTGCTAAAGCTGCTATTAACAAAGCAGAACTTCCATTTTTTGGTATGCCAAACAAGTAAATACTTGTAAATGAGCTAGCAAACACAATTATTATACTTATTATGGCTAATCCAAGCACATTCAAATGTTCTGTGAAATAAATATTTGGGTTTATGAGCATTCCTATCGAAATGAAAAATATTGAAGAAAAAGTAATATCAAATGGTTTTATGGCGTTTTTGAATACTGTATGCCTAGGTAAAGAAACAATCATGCTACCTGCTAAAAAAGCTCCTATAGCAGATGAAAGATTAACAGCTTTAGCTATACTGCTCATTAACATAGCAACTAAAATTGTTGAGAAGATTAAGCTGCCTTCTGAGCCATAAGTTATAATGGGTTTACTTAACCAAAGCAAAATTCTCTTGAAGATCAGATAAACAAATAATAAAATGGCAATAGACAAAACAAAATTCGAAAGAAAATTTGAGAAGTTAAATTGATTTATTGTTTTGTTCGTGCTTAAAAGAGCAGAAATTATTGCCAAATAAAATATGGCCATAATGTCTTCAAGAATAAGTATTGTTAAAAGAAGTTTTGACTCGCTTCTGTACATTAGATTTTTTTGTTGCAGAATCCTTACTATAAGTGCTGTTGAAGAGCTACTTATTGACATTGCTATAATAATCGATGTTATAAAATCAAATCCTATTAAAGTTAAGATGTTTTGAGTGAGAAAGAAAATCAACAAAATTTTTGTTAGTCCTGTTATTATTGGTCTTAATCCCATTTTTATGAAATTCTCTATACTGAATTCAACTCCTATAGAAAATAGCAATAGCATTGCTCCTATTTCGGCAAAGATTGCTATGTCTTCTTCACTTACTAAGTTTAATACATGTGGGCCTATTATCATCCCAGCAAATAATAATCCAATTACACTTGGGATTCTTAATCTTACACATATCAATTCAATAATAACTGCAAATGCAAAAACCCACACTAAACTAGGAACCTCAAGTATCATATGACCACAAAAATTAGAGATATTTTAGAAAAAAACATAATATCTTAATCTAAAGTTATTTATAATTCTTCACGCTTTTTATGAAGTATTCATGAACTAATGTTGTCTCTAATTCTGGATGAAACGTTAACCCAATAAAATGCTTTTTGTTAGTTTTCAATTCAACTCCTGTAATTTCAGCGTCTTTTAATT
>JAVZJF010000060.1:0-6249 GCA_038870935.1 Candidatus Anstonellales archaeon
GGAGTTCCAATCCATTTCCACGCCGGAGGCAGGACATTAAAAGGATTGGAACTCCCTCACGTTGTTTGTTTTTTATATTATTATTTCAAAAATATTTAAAGATTTATCCGTGTTTAGATTAATAAATAATAATGAATAATATTCTTAATTAATAATGAATAATATTCTTACAAGAGTAACCCGGTAACTTGTAGTAACTTTATTTTCTTGTTTTTGTGGGTTACTACTTTAGTGAACTTAATGAACTTAGCGAACATAGTGCACATGCGGATAACAAATAACATAATAAGATCAAACTACTGACATGTCTGACATGTCTGACGAGTTATACGCATGCGGAAGCAAGGATAATCTTGAGAATAACTACCAAAATGCTATCAAATTAAGTGATTTTGAAGCATCTGAAACTTCTGCGCATGCATACAACATGTCAGACATGTCAGACATGTCAGCATATATCTATAAGTGACGGTAGTGACGGTACTTCTACATGCGTAGGTGGTTTTGCTACTGAAAATACCCATCAAAATGCTATCAAATTAAACACTTTTGAAGCAAAGGAAACACCTGGGCATGCAGATATACCGTCACTACCGTCACCAATTCTTTCTCAAGGTTAGCATTGCGTTTATATTATTGTTTTTTATATTCTCGAATTATTATTTTTGTTGTGACAAATAACATATTATATATATAAAACAAATATATCGCTCAAAAATTTTGCTCGTGTTTATATTCCATTTTTCTAAATTTGTTTAAACAATCTTTACAAAGCCAGAGACTCCGTGATTCAAATTTTCTCCAATAATCGCTTGACTTTGAAATAATTAAAACAACACTAAAGTCATTTGAAAGGGCATGTAGACCTCTTTTTTCTTTATCTTTTTCTTGACATTCAACAGCCTTGCCACATAAAAAGCACTCTGGACTCCTGTGGTGGAAGTTTTCGAACCCATACCAGAGGTTTTTGTATTTTAAGAACCATTCTATGAATTCTCGGATCAATCTCGTTGGCTTCCCAGTATATTGAACTGCCTTTTTGAATTCTATCCACTTTTCTTTTTCAATTCTAAAATTTTTTGTTATTTTCATCCAATCACCTTTATCTTACTTGACTATCTCGACTTTAGGGCAAAAACTTCCTAAAGGCTCTTGACAAATGGCAATTATCTTTACAAACTTTCTCGCTTCCTTTAACAACTCTTTTATCTCCCTATATCTGTGGGCTTCCTCGATAACAATAACATAATTTTCGGGATATCTTTGAGACAAAATTTGATTATGATACACGGGGAACAAGCCACGCGAAGCACTTACTTGCTTAGGCATCTTTACCCTACATGATTGAGTGAGATCTGTGGTGATTGTTTGAATTTCAGGCAACTCATACTCATCATGACAATCAAATACAATATAAACATGATCTTTATCGCTCTGAATTAATTTCTTAATTGTTGTTGTTTTTCCTACTCCAACATTACCAACAACTTGAACAGGGGCACCATTACTGAAGATAATGCTTTTAAGCATCTCGATGTTATCCCTTTGAATTTTAGGGCATTCGTTAGACATTTCTAAGTCAGTCCTTATCATTTCCCTAATTCTTTCTGAACCTTTGCCTTTATATTTTTCTATGAATTTTTTCCACAATTCTTTTTCGATTCTAAAGCTCACATGTGCCTTCATTGTTAACACCCCACCAAAAAGCAAGTGAAGGTATCCAAATATGATATTTTTTTCGCTTGTGGATTTTAAAGCCACCTTCCATTCACGCGTTTTTTGTTGTTTTTTTGTGTTTTGTGTTGTTTTTTGTTTTCACGTTGTTTTTCGTTTTTCGTTTTCGGTTTTTCGTTTCATGTTGTTTTAAAATCTAATCCAACTCACAATGGATTTACTTAAAGCTATTCTGTCAATGTTCTTTCTCTCAACTTCTTTACCATTTATTATTTTCACAACTTCGCAGTCACTCATATATAGGAAGTCAACTTCCTTCTTGTCAAGGGTTCCTCTGTAGATATAGTAGCAGTTCTTTCCAAAGAATTTTGTTGTTATTTCTATTCTTTTATTTTCTAAACCCTCTATAATGTAGTTCGGTTTTTGTTTCATTAAATCACCTCTTTTAAAATATCTTCGCAATCGGAAAACCATTTCTCAAAATTTTTCTTACTCAGAGGAAGAAGATTTTTCTCTTTAACATAATTGGCCTTCATTTCTATGTATCTCAACAATTGAGTTGTATCTAAAGCTTTGCCTTTGATTTTTACAGGCTCGATTTCATGACATTTTAAAGCCCATTTATAAGCCATTTCAATACCTTTTTCTACTGAGAGACCTTTCACATTGATCAGGTAAGGAAGAATAACTAAATCGAGGAGTCTTTTTCTTCCATCGGAGAATGTTTTTGAGAGAATGTTTTCAATCCAAACTATATTTCTCTTTTGTTTCAATGATTCGATTTGCTTCTTTAATTTGGAATAGAATTTTGGAATTTCTATTTGAATATACCTATCATAAACATAGTAAATCAAAGACTCTGGGATTTTCCAATATTTTATTTCAGATGGAAATATCACCTCTTCTTTCTTTATCTTAGGTTTTTCTTTCGGGAGTTCAAGCAAAAGCGATTTATAGTATCCTGTCTTCTCATTCAAAGAACCTTCCATTCGGATTAGATGCTTATTTGCTTTCATTATTGAGATATCAAATTTTGCTCCGTCAACATGCTTAGTCAGGGAAACAAGAAGATAGTAGATGTGAAATTTTAGGCCGTGTAATAATCTTTCAAGTTCCCTTTGAACAACAAAAACTGGAACAAGTCTCATTCTTTTAGTCAGGAAGTAGTCTTTTATTATAATTGTTGGACATGGAGTGTCCTTATCAAAAAACACATGGTAGTGTAGCATGTTTCCAGATGTAAATCTAAAGAATGGTATTTTAAAACTTGCAAAAGTGTCTTCCAAGTTTCTTGCGAGTTGGTAACATGGCTCCCATGCTTCTGCGTCTATATCAAAAACAAGTTCATTCGAACAAAGAGACCTTCTTATAGGGGTCTTTAACTCGCTAAGAGGTTTCCAGTGTTGGGTAGGATAGTCTTGACCAACAAGGTTTGGGTCTTCATTTAATAATAATTTTATATATTCACCGGTGGTTACTGTATTTTTTATTTTTGCTTCTTGTTGGGGCATATGTTCACACCTCGGCTTCAGCCTTACATTTTCCCCACTTGATATATAAAATAAGTGAAAGTAGTGAGTGTAGTGAGTGTAGTGAGTTAAGTGAGTGTAGTGAGTCAAGTGAGTGTAGTGAGTCAAAAGGCGTAAGAATTTCATTTCTTCTTTCAATTACATATCCAAGTTTTGACCCATTTAACTCACTTAACTCACTTAACTCACTTAACTCACTTAACTCACTTAACTCACTTAACTCACTTAACTCACTTAACTCACTTAACTCACTTAACTCACTTCGTTTGTTTAACTCATTATGGGTCATACGCATTCAACCACCTCTTTCTGTTCAGAATTTGTCGAATTTTCACTTTCTATGTAATCGGTAATATTAGCTTTAATTTTACCTAGAAGATCTTCAAAGCCTTTCAATTTGCAAAATTTAATTATGGAATTTTTATCAAACTCATAGATCGTGTACCCGTCTCTTATTTTGGATTTAAATAGAGGAATCGTTTTTAAAGTTTTTCCAATAAATATTTTGAATGAATGTAAATTTTTTTTGTAATCTTTTACATTGGGGTCAAAAAGTTCAGGACCTTTGTTTTCTGCTATTTCCTTTACGCTTATTTCAATTTTATCTCTATTTTTCAAATTATCAACTACGTGCTCTAAGGCGATATACAACCAATCTTCCTTTAGGTCTTTGACTTTTCTCTTTTCAGCTTCTTCTTTATAATAATCAAGCATCTCATCATACAGCTTCTTACTTATGATCCCCGCAACTGTAAGCGTGTCAGCAACTCTTTCGAACTCTCTTGAAAATAAAACATCACTAGCCTTTAACTTCTCATATTTCTTTTTAACTTTTTTCCAATTTTGCAACGCGCATACGTAAAGCATATCCCTAGTTTCCTGCCAAATTGGGTTATCCTCTTCAAGCTTTGCGTAACTCGGGTCGTCCGTTTTTAAACACCTTGTAATATGTGATCTGCTTTCTTCAATATCGCCCAATGGTGTTATTGTATTCAAAACCATGCTTGAGTAGATGTCGAAACCAATCGGGGTAAAGCTTTTGCCTCTAGCTTCGCTCCTAACAGCTTTTTGTTTTGAATAACATCCAGTATTAAATAGATGTAAGATCCTCCTTCTTCTATCGCCTTCAATACTGTCAAAATTATCAATGAGTATGGTAGCCTTCGTACTTTCTATGACCCTGAAGACACTTGCATCGCTCCAATCTACGCTCATGCTTGGGTTAAAAGCCAATAATTGATATATTTTAGTCTGCCTCGTTTTGCCAAACCCAGAGTCCCCATAAATGAGTTCTCGACCTCTCATTTCAAAACAAGGCAAGAAGTATGATGATATTATTTTAAGAGCGTGATGCTTGTGAACACGCTCGTCCAAATGCCAAACTTTCCACTTCTGGAGGCTCAGAACCCTTTTGTATGCCTTTTCTAGGGATATCATTCTAATTTTTTTGCAATATAAATTTTCAATGCCATATTTTCCTTTCGTACTCCAAAAATAATCCAAAACTTCATGATAAAATGGAAACCTGTAATTTAATCCGAATTCTTTTTTTATTTTATTGTCATTTTTGCCCCAATTTACGTATATCTTTTTATCACTGGTTATAACAGCATCAAGTGGTTTATTATCCTCATTAAAAAGTTTAAAACCGAAGTAAAAAACATCGTTATGGATACCTACCCCTATAGACTGAAAAGGCAAATTCTCCCGGCTAATAAGCTCCCGGATTCTTAGCTCTTCAAATTTTGTTGTGTCCCCTTCATAAGCTTGCTTTAGCAAATGCCCTTTTTCTAATATTTTTTTAAGCTTTTCATTCTCCATTACACACCACCCGCTTTATTTTTTTCATTTACTTTTACCCCATGATAAGGGATCCATGAACAAAAGCCTAAATCTTGCCAAATCTTAATTATGTTTTTTGCAACTTGCTTGTTAATTTTCCTGAAGGAGAACCACGAGTATACAACAGGAAAAGGTATAATTTTATTGGAATAGTATGAAGGGATTTCCTTCAAAAAATTGAAGAACAAAGCCTCACAATAATATAATTCAAATTTGTTTTGGTTGTTCTGGCCTTTATTAGCCTTCGAATTTAATACTCTTTCAGTTGGCATTTCATCACCTCAAACCACCGATTCTTTTTGTTCCACAAACTCATTGCTTTCCTCTTTTTGTTCTTCTTCCAGCCATTTTTTCACCAATTCAAATAGCCTAAGCATTATTCCCGCCTCCTCTCATTTTTTTTGAAAAAAACTCAAAGAGCGCCGTTCTAACTATCTCACTTTGTGAGATGCCTAAATCTTCAGATAACTTCGCTAGCTCTTCGCTCAGCTTCTCCGGGATTAATAATACTTTAGGTTTTTTGTTCATGATAATCAACTGCATATCAATATTACTAAATAATATTAATATAGAAAAATATTTAAATCTTTCGGTTGGTATAGTGTTATGCTTAAATATTCGAAAAACAATGATTTCTATTATGGAAGTTGTTGATTTTATCAAAAAAATACCAACCAGAATAATGATAATTTGGATAAGTTGTTTTGATAATGCAAGAACTATCGAAGAGATTGCTAAAATTTGGGGATATAGCTCAGGCAAGGTTTTACAATTAGGGAATGTTCCTTCCAAAATGATAAAGTACAAACTCCTAAGAGTTGAAAAAATTGAAAAAAGGCAAATGTATTTTAGAAGTAGTTTTGAAGTTTATCCTGAAATTGTAAAAGAATTTAATAAAGAAAATCTAAATGAAGTAAACAAAACATTTTATAATGATTTTCTTAAAGATGTTGATATTTGGCTAAGGATAATTGATAGTGAAGAGTATAAAAAAACATTTCTAAATATAGATTTGATAAAGAAAATATGTAACAATAATAGAAACTTCGCAGGAGATTATAAAAATGCTATTGGAATCCCACTATTAGGAATTTCGGTTTTGAATTCGGTTAAGATATTTGAAAAACTATTGCAAGACAACAATTTTGAAAAAGTTAAGAAAAATGCAATCAATAGTTTTGCATTAATTGAACAATTAATAAAG
>JAVZJF010000061.1:0-6242 GCA_038870935.1 Candidatus Anstonellales archaeon
GTCACTTTTAAATTTGTTTGCTGCCTGTACAAGTACCGATGCAGGTCTTGCATGCAATCCAACCTTGTTCTTAATCACAAAAGTTTTCGTAACCATAGTTTCACCTCAAGTAATTCTAAAAAGTTGTTATTGTAACTCTAAATACGATTCTATTAAATCCTTGTATTTTCTTAAAGTTATTGAGCTTTCCAAAAAAATATTAATAATTGAAAGAGCATCCAATTTATCTTTTCCTTCGAACCTTAAGGTAATAACAGGCTCTGTTATTGATTTTCTAACAAGTCCGAATCCATTTTCAAATTCCTTATATATTCCATCGATCTTTACAATATCTACAAGTTTCTCTTCGAGTTCTTTTATTATCTTTTCAATTTCCTCTGGATACATTACTATCCTTATATCAGGAGTAATATAAGGTAGTACATAATATCTTTTAATTTGTGACAAATCTTTATCATTTAATATCTCCAATAATTTGAGGCTAGCAAAAATTGCGTCATCCTGTAATATTTCTCTGAAGAAATAGTGTCCACTAACCTCAGTTGCGAGTATGGCGTTACTTTCTACAAATGTCCGTTTTATATATGGATATCCTGATCGCTCCATTATAGGTACCGAACCTTTTTTCAAAATTGTTTTTTTTATCAAAGAAGATGACTTAATATCGTAAACAACCTTTTCATCTTTTCTAGCTAAACAATCTATAAAAACAGAGGCAACAATATCCGAAGGTACTATGTTGGCATTTTCATCCACAACTGCAAGCCTATCCCCGTCCCCGTCAAAAGCAAATCCTATTGAACCCATATTATTAGTAACTTCATTTTGCAATTTGTATAAAGATTCTTTTAACGCTGGATTAGGATTTCTTGAAGGAAACATTGCGTCCGGTTCTTTAAATAAAACTGTTGCATTCAAGTTAAATCCACTAATTACCTTATCAATTATCTTACCAACCGCACCATTCCCTATATCAAAAACTACTCTCTTTTTTGTATCGTAAATATTAATTTTGGCCTTTAAGCTCTCAATATATTCGGATTCGAGGTTTAGCTGTTCTGCTCTATTATGACTGCTGTGACTAAGTCGCAAATTACTTATGCCTTTCTCAATATCATAAATTTCGTTTTCTAGTAGCGGAAATATGCCTTTTATAATTTTCATTCCGTTAAATTCATAGGTATTATGAGAGGCCGTAATCATAAATCCCCACTCAGATTTCAATAATCTAGAAGAAAAATAGAAAATAGGTGTTGTTGTTTGCCCTAAATCAAAAATCTTCAAATGCTCAGAAGTCGACAATCCTCTTATTAAAGCATCCTTTAATGAAATGGTTCCGTTTCTGAAATCTCCAGCTACAACTACTATACCCTTTGCAAAACCTGCAAAATATAACCCTATTTTATAAACTAATTCTTCGTTAATCTCATTTGGATATATGCCTCTAATGTCGCCAGGTTTAAAAATACTCATTTATTTCCTCCAATATTTTTTTCTATCCGTTCTTTGAACATTAAATACTTTTCCAAATATAAAGGAACGCTAATTGCATCTGGCTCAAGTATTTCCTCGACTCCTATAATCTTTTTAATTTCTTCTTTTTCGATATTGTTACTTATCATAGCAAGCAAAAGATCTCCAAAACTTGCGTCGGAGTACTTAGTTTTTACAATAGTCTTATTTAGTATATTTGCGAATATCTTTAATATGTTACTGTAATTAAACATGGGACCGACTACATACGTGTTGTCCAAAAATTCTATGGAGAATTGGCTTAGGGTTTCAAAAGCATAACGAGAAATATAAGCTAAACCTTCTATAGATGACTTAAATAGCTCTTTCTTATTATCCAAAAGGCTGGGGTCATCTAAACCAACAAAATTTGGATCGAAAAAAGGAAAACGCTCACCCCTTTTTATTATCGGATATATTAATTTTTCAGATGGCATAGCTGATTTAATATGTTCAGAAAAACTTTCAATCTCATCCAATGAGAAATTTTTTTCAAAAAAAGTACCACCTGCATTAGAAGCACCGCCTGGCAAAAAAGTTTTCTTGTCAAAATTTAAATGATAATAAAATCTTCCCTCTGGGTCAGGATTAAGCTTTTTTGAAACTGCTTTAATTACAAGAGTAGAGCCAACTGAAATCATAGAATTACCAACATCAAATGATCCAGTTGCTATTTGAGATGCACATCCATCCGTCATACCCAGAACAACACTGTCGCTAACCTTAAAAGTCGGACTGTAGACCTTCGGTAGTTTTTCTATATCTATTCCAACCTCTTCTATGAAACCAGGCCATTTATATTCTAAAATATCAAACCCGCTCTTTAAAGAATTTGAATAATCAGTCACGCCTAAGACGCCGCTTGCAAGAAATACAAGATAATCTGCCGGATGTAAAAAGTATCTCGTAATTTTATAAATATGCGGAAGATTATTCTTTATCCACAAGATTTTAGGCAAGGAAAACGAGGCATTAAATTTGTACCCTAATTTACGCGTAAACTCAAAAGCTACTAGGTTTAAGATTTGAGCCTCTTTAACGGACCTGTTATCGTTGTACATGATTGCATTATATAAAGGTTTGCCATTCCTATCGACAGGCAAAACACTACCTGATGTTGATGAGATACACAGGATAAACTTCTTATACTTAGCTTTAAAGTAATCTATTAACTGCAAAAAAGCGGCCCCCCATAAAGATGGATTCTGTTCCTCAAATCCAGATTCTTGTGAAATTACAGCATTAATAATAATCTTATTATTTTCGACAATATTCTCGTCCTGAGAGACGAAATATTTTAATCCATGTGTTCCTAAATCTACGCCTATATAAATCATTTTAAGTGCTTACTATATTCAAAATTTTATGTCTTAAAAACATTTCAATGTTATTAACATCTTTATTCCTTATATAAGATAAAAACTGTGGGTTTAAAAAATTTTCGGTAAGTAGTGAAAGAAACTTAAGGTATTTATCTGGATCTTTTATAACCAATAAGAATATCAAATCTACGATTATTTCAGAAGAAGGATCGTCGATTCGCCTAAACCTGATATCACTTTTTGGTATTCCAATTACAAAAGCATTTTCTTTAACCAGCTCTGGATCAGTATGAGGTATGGCTACATTGATTGAATTTTCTAAGACTAATCCAGTAGGATGAGATTGTTCTCGTTCCAACAAAGATTTTTTATAATCTCCCATTACATAGTTTAATTTGAGTAGCCTGTCAGATAAAGTTGACAAAGCATCTTTCCAAGATCCATTAACGGTAAAAGTAAGAATTTTCATATTCTCGTATTTAGTGCCTCCTTTACTTTTTTAATAAAGTCATTTACACCCACCATAGTCATAAGCGGGAGGCCAGAAATCACCGGAAGATCATTTGGCAATCCTTTAGTAGAAAAGCCTCCGGCTGTTATGATTACAAGATCAGGTCGTTTAGAATTTACAGCACTTTGCACTTCCGAAACTCTCATAATCTTAAATTCAGCCTCAATTTTCTCCTTTTCTAACAATTCAGCTAATCTAGCTTTGACCAAATTAGCAGAAGCAGCAGCCGAACCACATGCAACATAAATCAAGTATTTCTTGCCCATAATAATATAACCTCCTATTTTTTGACATAATTTTTTACTATTTGTTGCTTTTGCCTTTCATTAAATTCATTCATTCCACCAAAAACTTTTCCAGCTAGCAACATTTTACAGGATTCTTCCAAAACTTCAACTCTTGAAAAGGCTTGAAACATACTTTCTCCTACACTAAATACCCCGTGATTTTTTAGCACTACAATATCGTGGTCTTTTAGCTCCTTTGAAATGGCTTTTGCAGTTTTTATACCTGGTTCTATAAAATTAACCACACCTAATTTATCTATCATTACAACGAACTCAGGCGTAGTCCCTTTTGGCACAAAACCAGCAGATGTAACCCCAACAGCCACTGGTGGATGTGCATGGACTATAGCAGATACGTCACGCCTCATTTTATATATGCTTAGGTGAACAATAGTCTCACTAGATGGAATTCCTAGACCAATTACACTTCCATCCATTTTTACTTTAACTATATCTTCAGGTCTAACATTCATTTTGTCTAAACCGCTAGGAGTAATAAAAACCACACCTTCTTCTCTTAGAATTTTACTTACGTTTCCGCCCACGCTTGAAACTAAACCTCTATCATATAATCTATTCATAATTACACTAATCTCTAATCTTATCTCTTCTTCACTCAAAATCATTTCAAACCTCCAGTCTTGTTTGTCCCATTGGAATTTTCATCCAATGGGACAAACATCATCTAAACTTCAAAACATTTAAATCAACCGCATAAAGGCTTTTCTTAAGAAAAATTATCTCAGGCATTGCTGCTCTTAATAATACACCTATATTCGTAAGCCATGAAAAGTTATAAATCAATCTTAATTCATTTCTTTCCCTATTAACGTCAACCACAACTCGTCTAAAGACATATTCCCAATTTGTCAAACCAACATAGGTAAATAGTTTATTTCCTTTCTCAAAAATAAACTCATCATTGCCCTCAGCAACTAACCTATAATTTAAATGTTCAAAAATACTTTTGATATCTACTCTTCCAAAATCATGTAAGCTGAGGGAAACGATAAAGCTTCTACTATTCATTTCAAAATATCAATATTTAATTTTCCTACAAGGATCACGCCTCTTTCTCCTCTTCAATTTGCTTTGCAATCCTTAAGGGTTGGTCTTTTGCGTAATACCATGCCAAGAAATAAATTATCCCGATTATTATTGGTACTATTGCTTGACTAGGTTTGCCAGCAGCGAATGAAACAATCGGAAGGATGATAATATAGGGCAGTATATGTGAACCGGCGTCCAAAGACGATACTAAAACAATTCCAGCAGGGATTGCATAATTAATTGTCTTTGCTGCTTCAGTAAGAGGTATAGCAAACGCATTAGTAATATAAACAACTAATACAACGCTAATTAATCCATTTAAAATAGTCTTTATAACATTTCCCCTTGAAGCCGCAGCGGCCCACATTACAAAAATTGGAATAATCGCCAAATCTGCAAGAGGCAATATTTTATTTCCAGGAACAAAAGCTAAAATCAGGACAACTGGAAGCAGTAAGTACCCAACAAAAATCGAAGTCGGATTTGACAAACCTATTGGACCTGCATCTATACCAATGTATATTTCCCTATTTGAAAATCTCTTATTACTAGAAAAGAATTCGTTAATTCCATTAACAATTGGCATTAAACCTTCCATTAATATTCCAATCATCCTTCCCTGCAACAGCATAAGAGCAGATAAGTAAACGCCAATTTTAAAAACATCGATCAAAGTTTGCCTTCCTAGAATACCTAAAAGTATACCAACATAAAAGCCGAGCATTATAGGCTCACCAAAAACACCAAATTTCTTTGATAGACTTTCTGGGTCTGCTTTTATTTTATCTAAGGATTTAATTCTTGAAAATATCAATTTTTCAGCAGCTAGATTGATGGGCGCCCAGTTAACCGTCTCTGTATGAGGAAGAGATGTCCCGGGTATTCCAAAATATCTTTGACTTAGAGGAGCAGTCCAGTCGGCTAACTTAAGGATGAAAATCTCTGCAACTATTGCAATTATGTAAGCTAAAAAAATGTTTCTAGTCCACATAAAGACCATTACAGCAACAAAAGCCCAATGCCAGTAATTCCAAACATCTGCATCAAATGTTTTTGTCCAATTTAATAAAAGCATAACAATATTTACTAAAAATGCGATCGGTATGATAGCCGCTGATAAAGGAACTCCCCATGTAATTGCGGAAGTCAAAGGCCAACCAACATCTAAGCCCTGTAGGCTTAACCCGAAATTTTTTGCCATATTATTAACAACAGGACCAACAACACCGAAAACGGCTCCTAAAACTGCACTAATTCCGATAAACGCGACTCCAACTGTCAGCGCAGACCTTAAACTAATGCCAATCTTCTGTCTAAATACTAATGCTAGTAAGAATAGTATGATTGGCATCATAATAGCAGGTCCGTAGCTTAACACTTGATTTACAGCGTTTTTTAGAATTTCCATTCTACACCTCCTTTGTTAGTTCTTGCTTTCTTTTCGTTCTTTTTTCTCCCTTTTTTCACCACCCTTCCTTCAGTTTTAATTAGAAAAAGTTTTATTAATTATTTCTTAAAATATACCAATAACGTTCAGAAAGTCAATTAAGGTTTTACTAA
>JAVZJF010000062.1:0-6058 GCA_038870935.1 Candidatus Anstonellales archaeon
TGAATAAAAGAGCAAAGTATTTTAATATAACTTGTTTTTATAGAGAAGATTTTTTAAGAGAAAATTTTTCTAATACTTTAGAAGAGATAAAGAAAAAATTTTTATGACCCTTCTTTCCTCTTTTTCCTTATCGATGATTGAGGAGTATCCTGCGAGAGCGGAGTTTGAGGAAGTATCCGCCGATTATTTGAAAAAACTCATATCAGAAAACGAAATAGTTTTTAAAATTGGTCATCCTTCTTATGCTTCCGTACTTTCGAAGATGTTGGGAGTTAAAATAGAAGCTGTGAGGGAGAAACTAACTTTTAAAAGGGGAGAGAGTTTTATAGTTGCTCAACTGATTACCAATAGACTTCCGGAGGGTAAGGTTTTAAGTGATGATGAAATAGAAAAACTTCAAATCAAGTTCATAAAAGTGACGTTGGAATAATATATAATAATGGTTTAATTATTTTTTGGAGTATTTATGATACCTAAGGTAAGATTTATTCCTTTGGGTGGGTCAGGTGAGGTTGGAGCAAATTCTTATTATATTAACTGGTGTGATAAGGTGAAGATACTTTTAGATTGTGGGACTAAGGGAGATGGTCCTGTATATGATGGACTACCTGATTTTACGAAGATGGATGATAAGGTTGACTACATCATAATAACTCATGCGCATAATGATCATATAGGTGGTTTACCATTTTTTGAGAAGAATTTTTTAAAGGAAGGTGGTAAGATAATAATGACCTCTAAGACTTCTGATATAGCGAAATTAGTTTTAAATGATATAGGCAAGATAATGAGGAGGAAGGAGGAGAAGAGTCATGTAGATATATTCTCTAAAGGTTTAAAAAAGTTATATTCAAACGAAAACATTCAAGGGATCTTGTCAAAGGATAAAGTTATAGAGTTGGATTATGATAGTGAATATTTGATATGTGATGATGTAAAGGTGAGGTTATATGATGCGTCGCATGTGTATGGGTCTGCATGTGTTTATATTTATGATGGTAGACATAGTCTTTTTTACACAGGTGATTTTAATGATTCTCCAACAAACATTCATGATGGTATAAGACTTCCAGATGCAGTGGAGAGTGATATACTTATAATGGAGACGACAAATGCTTCGAAGGGTAGTAGACATTTAAAATTAGAGGATAAGATTAACCAGTTAGAGTACTACATAAATAAAGTTGTAAGAAATAGGGGCAGGATTTTAATTCCTGCTTTTGCGTTAGGAAGGACTCAAGAGATTTTACTGAGTATAGAAAAACTAAAGGAGTCAAATAAGATAGATAGGGATATTAAAGTTTATATTTCTGGTGGGCTTTCTAAAAAAATTAGTGAATACTATTTTAAAGATAATAAAAAGCCAGATTATAAGATTTTAAGGGAAGGGGAGATACCATCAGTTGGAAGTATTGCTGTTGTAACGAGTGGTTTTTTTACGAAGGATAGCATAGCGGGTCAGATAGCTTGTGTAATAAAGGAAGATAAGAACTCTTTGATATTGTTTCCTAGTGAATATGCATATAAGGAGGTTATAGAATCTGGTAGGTCTAATAATTGGTTTTATGATTATAGGTGTGGTGTAGAGTATATTGATTTTTCAGCTCATGCAAGTTTTGATGGTATAAGATATCTGGTAGATAAGCTTAAACCTAAGCATACTATTTTGGTGCATGGTAGTTTAGAGTCATCCAATTTTGTTAGTAATAATATGAGGCATAAAACTAACTTTATAATACCATATCTTAATGGTGAGGAGCATATTTTTTACTTATTGGATGATGGATTAGAACATCATTCCTCTATAACAGACAGGAGTTACATAATTACAGTAGGTACATCTTTAAAAGATAGGAATATTACTAATGATGAAGAAGCAAAAAAATATTCGGCGGAGCTTAACACTTTATTAAACATTCCATCTTTAGATTTGACTAATTCGATATGTCATCTTGTCTGTACTGAGGAATCTAATATACAAGCGGAAAAGATAGCTAACTATTTAGAGGTTATGAAAGGTGTACCATGTTGTATTCATAAGGTTAAGGTTGATTTAAGGGAAGATATTATATCTCAGTCTATGGAGATGAGTGATATAATATCTAAGCTATCAACTCTTTTATTAAGGTGTAAGGATGGGATTGTAGTATTTACAGGAGGTTTTAAGTTTGAAGTAGCAGTTAGTTATCTTTTAAGCAACTTATATGGTGTTAAAGCATATTATAAACATGAGAGTCAGAGCATTACAGAATCTTCTTTAAGTCTTCAATCTATTCCTATATCTTTGGACATAACTCCATATTATGGATATTTTCCAGAGATAGTAAGTATACTAAATTCTGACTATGAGGTAGCAGAAAAGATTTTAAGAAGGTTACCGAGGAATATAAGGAATATATTTGCATTTGAAGGTGAGTCAATAAGGTTGAACAATTTTGGCAGCATAATATATGGTAAATTGAAGAAGGTCTATAGAGACAATGAGAGGGAATATATGGGGTTTATAAAAGATAAGGTTATAATTACTGAGTTTTTCACAGAGATATGGAATTTTGAAGATTCTAAGGACAAATTGAGTTTTTTTATGATTGGGAGTATAAGTAATGGTTTTAATAGATTTTTAACTAACCTCGTAAGATCTCCTTATGTTAAGACTATTATATTTGGGAGAGTAGTAAGTGAGGGATGTAATTATGAAGAGTTAAGACTTAAATTTGAAAGGATATTGAGTGGAAATAAGATTTTATTTAAGATTTATTATCTAAATAAATCTCAGACTTTAACTTTACATATTTTGAAAGATTCTATTTCTGAATTGAAGAGAGTTATTGGTTTAAGTAGGGGAGAAAGTTTAGTATTTGAAGTGAGTAAATTTTAAAATTAATTTAATATATTTTTAAAAAATACCATCCAGAAAAATAAATAGGATATATGTTTTTGCAGGGTGGTTTATTTGATGAAACTAATGAGTTATTATTAACGAATGATATTTTTGATAATCTTGAAGGTAATACTCCATGGAAGATAACAGATAATGTTTTTTTAGTTGTTTCTGAAAATAAGGCTGAAGTGGTTGTATCGGGTTATGATGTAAAACTTTCTAAAAAAAGTGAGAGATTAGTAATAAAGGAAGGAGAAAATGTCTTTTATGAGATTCCTTTTTTTAGGATATCTCATATTTCGATACAATCTAAGGGTGTTAGTATAAGTTCTGATTTAATTGAAGAAGCCACTAAAAGGGGTATTGTAATTAGTTTTGTCTCTTATAATGGTAAGCCTTATGCATTAGTTAGCTCTCCCAATTTAAATGCTGTTATCAAGACGAGGAGAAAACAGATAGAGTCATATTCAAATTGTAAGGGTGTGATATTTTCTAAAGAGATAGTAAGGGGTAAGATTTCAAATCAAATTTCCACAATAAAATATGCTACAAAGAATTTAGACAATAAGGATTTTATTAAGAGTAAGATAGAGGAAATAGAAAAGGAATTAGGATTTTTGGATGAGATTCAAGGTAACAATGTAGATGAAGTAAGATTGAAGTTACTTTCTATAGAAGCGAGGTGTGGGAAGATATATTGGGATTGTTTTAGGGAAATAATTAAAGGCTTTGGTGATTTTAAGAGTAGAGAACATCGTGGTAGCGTAAGCCCTATAAATTCGTTACTAAATTATGGTTATGGTATGCTTTATTCAATAGTCTGGGGTGCTGTATTAAATGCTTGGCTTGAGCCGTTTGCTGGTTTTTTACATGTTGATGAACCAGGGAGGCCTTCTATGGTATTGGATATGGTAGAGGAGTTTAGAGCTCCTATAGTTGATAGGGTTGTGATATCTTTTGTTAAGTCAGGTAAGAATATAGAAATAGAAAATGGTCTTTTGAATTTATCAACAAGAAAAGAGTTTTCACAAAAGGTAATAGAAAGATTAGAGTCCTATGAATATTTTGAAGGTAGTAAATATAAGGTTAAATCGATAATACAAATTCAATCAAGAAGAGCAGCATCCTTTTTTAGGGATGAGATTGAATATAAAAGCTATTCATTTAAGTGGTAAGTGTTATGGAAAATATAGTTTTTGTATTTTTTGATATTTCTGATGATAGGACAAGAAACAGAGTTGGTGAAAGATGTATGGATTTTGGATTGATAAGGATACAATATAGTGGTTTTGTAGGGAGATTAACTAAAAATAAGAGGGAGGAGCTGTATCTAAAGATATTAAAAGAGGTTGAAGGTAAAGAGAATGTAAAAGTTTTGATTCAAGTGGTGTGTGAAAAATGTTTGGAGAATGCTTTAGTAATAGGTGAGATATCATTAGAGCCAGAGTTGCCTCAGATAAATGAAAAAAAGATTGATGATTTGTGGAATTTACCTTATAATTATAGGATTACAGAGGAATGATTGTTCTAAATCCTG
Source organism: Candidatus Anstonellales archaeon (assembly GCA_038870935.1). Classification (GTDB taxonomy): domain Archaea; phylum Micrarchaeota; class Micrarchaeia; order Anstonellales; family SKW190; genus SKW190. The sequence goes on from JAVZJF010000062.1 coordinate 4,419, forward strand.
TTGATTTTAAAAACTATCTTTATTGTCCGAGGCAGATATATTTTAAATATGTAATGCAGATTGAATCAGAACCCACAGAAAAGATGATATTGGGTAAAATTATTCATAATGTTATGGGAGAACTTGAAAAAAGGAGAGGGTTAAGTAAATATGGGGTTGAAAATTATAGAAAGATTTTTGATTTTAAAGTATATTCAAAAAAATTAGGATTGAGTGGTAGTGTTGATATGATACTTGAGGGGGATGAGGAAGTTTTGCCTGTAGATTTTAAAATGACTGAGGGAAATTATGATGGATATTCATTACAACTTTATGCGTATTCTTTACTTATTAAAGAAAGTTTTAACAAAAAATCAGATTATGGATTTATAGTTTTTACTTCCAATAAAAGGATTAAAAGAATAGATTTTGATAATGATTTAAAAAATTTGTTTTTTGAGGTGTATGATGATATAAAAAAAATAATTTTAAAAGAATATTTTCCAGCACCATTTGATAAAAACTGTGGTGATTGTGAATATATAAATTTTTGTGGGGATAGAGAATGATTTTTATTTTTCTTAAATTTCCAAGATAATCTTTCCAAGATAAATCTAATTAGCTTCCCTAATGGCTATCAATATATCACCTTTATGCATATTAGTTCCCTTCTAATCGGGACTACAACTCCTACTAATTCTTAGAAAAAGGGGGTGATAAATGATGAAGAGTTTCAGTTCCCTTCTAATCGGGAGTACAACTCCTACAATTTGCTATATCATATATCAGAAGGAGGCATATATGAGGTTTCAGTTCCCTTCTAATCGGGAGTACAACTCCTACGGAATAAATTTCTTCTATGATTACCATCAACCATTCCGTTTCAGTTCCCTTCTAATCGGGAGTACAACTCCTACCATATAAATATCAATATACAGATGATGTATATCAGAAGTTTCAGTTCCCTTCTAATCGGGAGTACAACTCCTACAGGGACGACAGCTTCTGTTGTGCAGTGATGATATATGTTTCAGTTCCCTTCTAATCGGGAGTACAACTCCTACGAACAATAAACAACCCATAACCATAAGAACCAGAAAAAGTTTCAGTTCCCTTCTAATCGGGAGTACAACTCCTACTTTTATATTCAAAACTTTTGTAATAAATCTGTAAAGTTTCAGTTCCCTTCTAATCGGGACTACAACTCCTACATTTTGATCAGAGTTATAGGGCATATTTGTCAGGATGTTTCAGTTCCCTTCTAATCGGGACTACAACTCCTACAACTGGGAACTGGCGTGATATGAATGGTGTTAATGTGTTTCAGTTCCCTTCTAATCGGGACTACAACTCCTACGATGACGATTTACAAGAAATCATGGGTGCTTTAGAAAGTTTCAGTTCCCTTCTAATCGGGACTACAACTCCTACACTTTGAATTTGTTGATATAAACAACTTGAATAAGGTTTCAGTTCCCTTCTAATCGGGACTACAACTCCTACAAAGAGAAAATTATGAATTATTTAATCAATTTAAAGTTTCAGTTCCCTTCTAATCGGGACTACAACTCCTACGAACAAGAAAAATAATAAGGCAAATAATACATAATGTTTCAGTTCCCTTCTAATCGGGACTACAACTCCTACATAAAATCAATTCA
>JAVZJF010000063.1:0-5985 GCA_038870935.1 Candidatus Anstonellales archaeon
GTGCTCTTCCGATCTGAATATAGATATAGTAGAGATAACCAGTAGCTTTATTAACGAAATAAGGAGAATGAAAAATTTGAACTTATCAATTCCTGCCAATGTCATATTGGCTTCGTCAATTCTTTTAAGGTTTAAATCAAGTTCTTTAAAAGAAATGATAGAATATGAAGAAATTTTAGTAATTGAAAGTGGAGATAATGATCAGATTATGACCTCAAATATTCCTTTACCAAATATATCTCTTTTAACTAGATTGCCAAGAAAAAGGTTAGTTACTCTTGATGAATTGATTAAAATGATTGATGACGTAATGCAAAGAATAAAGATTAGAGCTGAAAAACAATTGAATCTTCAATCAACAAAAGTAATTGAACTAAAAATAGAGGGATATGATATTGAAAAAGAAATGGAACGAATACTCAATTTAATGAATGAGCTCAAAGACGAAAATAAAATGCTAACTTTTTCTCAATTATCTCAGAAAATTGACAAAATTGAAGCATTTTTGCCTCTACTTTACTTGAGAATGCATAAAAAAGTACTTTTAATTCAAGAAGAATTCTTTGGTGAGATAATAATTTATGTACAGTAATAAAAAATTGTCAAACACTTAAAGCTAATTATAATTATAAATCCATATTAAATACAGTCTAAGACAAATATAAGAAGATCACCAGATGATGTTTTTATAAATCTTAGTGAAATATTTAAGTGCATAAATAGAAGAAAAATAATAAGATTTGTGATTCAATCACATCTTAAGTCATTACAATTAAAACATTTTAATATGTTGTAATTTTTCTATTTTTTTCTTTAATTTCTTTATTGTACCTGACAATGTAATTGGAATTAGCCTAGGCTGTTTAATCAATGCAGTAGATGAAATTAATTTACCTAGGTGTTTATTAGATACTGAAATCAGAAGCACATTATTTGAAAATTCAATGACTCTAAGACAAGATTTTGAATAATCAATTAAGCCATACAATTGAGTATACTCTTTTCTAACAAGTTGAAATAATTTCTTTTGATCTAACTCAAATGAGTTGCTTGATTTAATAATATATGCAATGTACCTTATTTTGACTTTTATTTTTTTGTTCATAATTAACACACTTTAGTGGGGTCATAATAACATATGCTTTTAGCCACGTTATGTTCAACACTTAGCACTTCTCTAAGAATAAAATAATGCTCTTCTAATGAACGTAAATCATGTATATTATTAGCTAATGTACAGGATTTAATTCTAAAGCCTTTATCTAAACATTTATTGATAAAACTTGATGCTGATGGAATAATGAATTTATTAGATATTAAGTAAGAAATAGGGAATAAAATAATAATCTCGATTTCAGCGTTAGAATAATTATAAATTTTGATAAATTTTTCTAATAGAGAAGAGTCGAATTTCTCAGGCAAATAAAAAATTGTTTTTGTTTGATTGCATTTTATAGCATTAATAATTTTTGAGAATTTTTGTTCAGCGGAAATAAAAATTAGAGAATTAATTTCACATAACTTAAAGAATTTAGAGATTTTTAAAATTTTTAGAATTGAACTTAACTCTGGATTATTAATTTCAAAGTCATTTGAAACTATATCAACGAACTGCATATTTTACTTTTAATATTATTAGCTTTTATTGATTAAGCCTCTTGCTTTCCTACCCTGATATGTTAAGCCTCTGTAAACTCGTCTTTTGACGTTTTTGGCAGGAATATCAATGGTATTAACGTTTGGATCAAATAAAATTACTTCGAAAAATCTGAATTGGCCATCTTCGCCCACATAGTATGAATTCAAAACTTCTAAATTTTTGAATTTTTTTTGGGCTCTTTTCTCAGCAACTAATTGATAAGATTCATTCCTTGTAATGTATCTAATATTTGTACCTGGCTTCCTTCCTTTAGCAGGCTTTTCTCTCTTTCTTCTTCCCTTTCTTATTCTAACTCTTGCGATTACAAACCCTTGCTTTGGTTTATAACCAAGTTCTCTTGCACGGACTAAATTCGTTGGTTTTTCAACTCTAATTACTGACGGTTCTTTCTTCCATTGAATTATTTTTTGCCTTAAATTTTCTGGTCTCTCCTTGTATTCTTTTTGAATTGTTTCTTTGATGTATTTATAAGCACCCATAAGAATACCTCTACAGATAAGTGTATTTAATCAATGATAATATTTATAAGCGTTATTATACATGATAGAGTTCACTTCATACTTTTAGTGGTGAAATTAATGGGAAAGTTTCCTGAAGCGGATAAATTAATTGCTAATACTAAAATTTGCTTTAAGTGCAAAGCCAGAAATCCAAGTACTGCTGAAAAATGCAGAAAATGTGGTTATAAAGGATTAAGACCTAAAAACAAAGAATTAGCAGCAAAGAAAGGCGCCTAAATTTCTACTTAAAAATAAAATTTTTTCTTTTTTTTTCACTCGTTTTTGCCTATTTAATGTTTTGTTTTTAGCTTTTAAAGATACATTTTTAAATATTTAGCCACAACACTAAATTTAGTGTCTTTTAATTAAATTTAGTGATTGAGTGATTATTATGGCTAATAATCAAAAGAGAACAAAAAAGAGAAGAAGACAAACTCAAAAAATAAGTGAAGAAGAGGAAAATGAAGAACCAACTAAAAAAAAGAAAATACCTATCGTAATTGATACTTTACTTGAAAATGGAAACTCAAGAATAAAGCAAGAAAAAGAAGAATTAATAAATCGAATCAGAACTGAACCGTCTAACGATAAACATATAAAAGAAGAAAAATCAAATGACGAAAACATACCTTCAAATAGTCCTGAAGAAGTAGACAAAACAAATAATATTCCTATCGTAATTGATACTTTACTTGAAAATGGAAACTCAAGAATAAAGCAAGAAAAAGAAGAATTAATTAATGCAATAATTAATGAAGCAACTAATAATAGTGAACAAAAAAAAGAAGAAAAATCAAATGATGAAAATAGACCTTTAAATAATCCTGAACAACATGACAAACCAAATGATGTTGAAAGAGCTAACAAAAAAACTTCAAAAGAAAATAATAATGATACAGCTACTGGAAATGGCAATGGTGGCAATAACAATGGCAATTCAGACAATCCTGTTGCTGAAAACCCCAAGCCAAAATTAATTGAAGAATTAATTGAAGTAAGAGAAAGAAATCATAGAATAGGTAAATACTCAACAAAAGCAAGAAATACGATACTATTTTTCACGAACTTTCACGTATGGGCTTTAAAACAAATGATAAACCATTATGATGGTTTAAAAGACGAAAAGAAGAATCAAGTAGAACCTGTAAAAGAGGTAAATAAACTGAGCGTTAAAAAAATTTTTGTTGGAACTTTATTAATTCCAGGGCTTTCATATGCTCTTGGAACTTTATTACCAGCCTCAGGTTCTGTTTTTGGCATGTTTGCATTACCTTACGCATCTACTATCAAAATGGGTTTGCAGTTATTTGCAGGTACAATTGCATTAAAGAATTTGTATGATATCTGGGCATTCAGAAGAGTTGAAAAAAGAACTTCAAGGGTAATAGAAGATTACACTGAGCTCCTCAATAATAACGAGTTAAATGACATAACGATTGAAGAAGTTAAATTTTATGCTAAAACAGTTGCAGAAAGAGCAGTTAATTTAGCTGCAAATGGAAATAAACCAATAACAGCAGAAATTAATGCCCAAGAATCTCTAGAACAAATGATGGCTCAAGAAATTCAGAAATTAGACAAAATGATAAATCTTTATAATAGTGGTAAATCGCAAGACAAAAAAATTACAAAAACTGCTGAAGAATTACTTTTAGAAGAGATAAGAAAAGTGAGAACAAAAGGTAGATTATTTGCCTGGCTAAGATTGTTGGCAGGAATTGTCACATCAATCATTGGAATATTTGGAATAAAGCATTTGGTAAACCTTGAAAAACCTCATGAAACAGACGCTTATCAGACACAAAATGCATCAAATGTAGCCTATAAATATAAAGAAATACCTTCAATTAAAACTCAAGAACACATTACACAACAAAGTCATGAAAACTTACCTGAAATAAGTAAAACTGATCAAGGATATACTCATGAATCGGTACAAGAGACATTAAGTGGTAAAAAAATAGGTTTACATGAGCATGCAAAAAAGATAGGAACTGCAAGCAAACCTATTGAAGTAAAAAAAGTTATTGATTATGACGATAGAGTTAGCGATGTGAAAAAAACCGTAGAACCACATGTTAAAGAAGTTCAAGCTGTTTCTTTACCTAAAAAAGTTCCTACAGAAATTGAAAAACCAGAGATAACAGAAACTCCTAAAACAACTCCTCCTGATTTACCAAATATTGAACCTCCGAAAATAGGCATAATAGACCCATTTAGAATACATGAAGCGCCTACAAATGTTGAAGTTGAACATGAAGTAACTAATTTGGCTAAAGATGTACAAAATCTACATGAAGCACATGTACATGACACTCACGTAACATCATCGCCAAAAGTTGAAAGTCAGACCATTTATGGTGAAAAACTTGATAGAATAGACCCACTTGAAAGAACTAAAATTACAGAAAAAGATATTATAGAAGCAAGCTATGGTAAATCAATTCCAGATGATAAAAACATAGTAATCAATGGTGAAGATCAATCAATACATGATCCAGTTAAAGAATTAGCCAAGTATATGGAAGAGCATAAACAGGAAATTGTTGGAAAAAGATTTGAAGAAATTGTGAAAGATGCAAATTTATCTGATAAAGAAATTGTAGAGCAAATGAATAAGAGCTTTCAGTACAAGGACGCAAAAATGGATGACAAAACAATTGAAAACTTCTTAAGAGTCGCTAGAGAAAAAGGAGAGACACTTAGAGAACACGTAGAAGTTGTGAGAGATTCTAATAATGCTGTTGAAAGAACTTATGATGTAATTGGCGAGAACAATCCACTGCCAAAAGACGTTAAAGATACACTTTTTGATATCGATGATAGAAAATCTGAACTTTCTCAAACCTTTAGAGATGCTAAGATACCTGGAAATGATCAACAAGACTACGAAAAATATTCAAATGCTGTAAGAAGGTTAAGACAAACTGTAGAAAAACTCAATTCAGAAGTAAATAAATATGCTACAAAAAACAAAAATTAAAAGGCTGTTAGTTTTCAGAGATTACGAGATTTTTTAGATTTTTTCAAAAAACTTAAGATAATCTAAGCTTTTTTGTTTTATTTTTTGAGAATATTCAACTATTACTAAACCAACACTTGGTTGCCCATAACAAACTATATCATTCTTCTGCATAAGTGCTATTATCGGCAAAGCCACTAAATCTTCTTCACCGTTAATTTTAATGCCATTTTTGGTATCATTCTTTGCATTATAAATTACAGCAATTAGATATTCCAACAATGACCTGTTTAACATTCCCGCAGGATTTTGAAATTCTAGAACATTTTTTACTTTTGAAATAATTTTTTCCTTCTCTTCGAAACTTATTTCTTGTCGCAATGTCTTGAAATCAAAGACACACAAATAGAAAGATATATCTAATTCCAACAATTTTAAAATTGTTGAATCACCAACAGCAAATATTCTTCTTGATTTGTCTAAGCTCTTGAAATACTTCATAATTTCAGAATCAGTCAAAAATACATTGCCAAAAGGTTTCTTTAATTCATTTCTTAAATTTTCTGGTAATTTTAGATAACTAAAATTATTTCTTAATAAATAGTTAGAAAAGTATTGAAATGATTCATCTCCAGTAAACATAAATGATTATATAAACTTTAAGTTTATATTTGGATAGATAAAGAATGTTCATCTGATTAAATAATCAAATAATTAATTTTTAGATGATATGAATGAAATGTGAAGAAGAAAATTGTTTTGAAAGCGATAATCTAGAACAATGTATTTATTGCAAAAAATTATTTTGCATAATGCACATTAAACCTCTGCTACCTTTGGAGTATGAGTTCTTAAAAAGATAT
>JAVZJF010000064.1:0-5809 GCA_038870935.1 Candidatus Anstonellales archaeon
CTCTTGATAGATTACTTCTAATTCAGTTGTCATAAAGAAATAGAAAGTCATAGCATTTTATAAAACGTATCTAAAAATTCTTTTTCTACGAAATGTAAACATTTTGAAGGCAGAATAATACAAAAAGGTTTCTTAATTTTTTTATCATCAAAATTATTGTAATTTTGGTATTCTATGTATTGATCTTCATTAAGTAGTCTTGACATAATTAGTAATTTTTCAGGTAGTTCTTTATTTTTTTCCTTCATAATTGAATATATAGAAATAACGTCCTTCAATTCCATATTTGGGTCAATTAGGATCAGAGTGTGTAAATTATTATTATAATTAATCATGAGAAATTCTAAGGTTGATTTCAGATACTTCAATAAGTCATCAGAATTTTCAGAAACTTTAATTTCTGGTTTTGTTAGTGTAATTGTTCTTCCAAATTTATATGTATTTAGCCCAGACAAACTAATAGCAACCAAATAAATAGATAGATTATTAACTACTCTAAATTGAATATCCCTTTTTTTGCACTCGATCAATAGTATATTATGAGTTGTAGCAAATAATGGATCCCCAGATACCAAGAGAGATATATTTTTGTTTTTTGCATTTTCAAGAATTTTAAAAGATTCTACAAATTCTCTATCTGCTGTTTTTACATTAAGTGCTCTTAATATGGTAAGTGTTTGACTGTCAATTGTATTGGTATAAATATCAATATAACATTCTTCAGATTCATGCAGTATCTCTTGGATTAATGCATTTTTTTTAATTTGTTCAATATGGTTTAGACCCAAACCAACTAAATTGAACATAATAATCACGCTTTATAAAATTAATTAAACCATTAGCATAATTCTTAAAAAGCTTCTTAATCCAGGAGAAAATCCTGGAATCGAAAAAACTAACAAAAAGAAGATAAATTCTTGCTTATCATCAGAATATTTTATTAGGAATAATGTAGCCAATAAAGAAAGTAAAACTTTAATCACATAAAATGTAAAATAACCAAAATTATTTCCTATTAAGTTAGGTATTACGTGCTGTTCATAATAATAGATGTTATATTTCTTCATTTCTTCAATTGCAATAAATGTCGCTCCACCGTCTAAAGAATGTCCTATGACAGGTAATAAAATAATAAGAATTGGAATTTTCCATTCTTTGGTTAGTGCGTTTAATTTATTATGATACAATTTTTTAATGATTAGATAGGTAATCAAAACAGGTAAAGTAATCAAAACTATGATAGTAGGTATTACTTCAAATAATTTTATTGATAACAAAATTGGTATGGCGTGTAAAATGACAAGTATAAAAGCAATTGTTATAGCTAATTTTTCATTAATATAATGCCTTATCAAAAGTAGTAATGAAAATATACTGAATGAAAAAAAATAAATCCCAGGAGAAGAAGTTATAAAACCATAGTGGTAAAAACCTAAAGTTAATTGATCAAAACTTTTTATTATTATGTTAACATTTTCTTTTTCTAACGAGTCTGTTATTACCCTTGCAAAAGATGCATAAATCATAATACTAATTACGAGCAGAGCAAAGGTTGAGTCTATTAATTTTCTTTTACTAATGAAATTATAAATTAAGAAAATTGAAATAATTGCTATTATTGCATATGTAAAAGTGTTTATTTCGTTATAACCACAATGTTCTGTTATTGTGTCAAAAAAGCAACTATTAAAATCTACGTTCATCAAATTTGAAAGCTTACAGGTGTTTCTTATAAGTTCGCAATTAGATTCCATTAAAGTATTGTTCATATGGAACTTTTTATAATTAATATGATTAGAAATCAGTTAATCTTTTTTGTGTTAAAATAACACTTTTTTTCTTTAAAATTGAGAATAAATCTTTAACTTGTTTTTCAAGATAACTTAGCATTTCATCTTTTGAATTTAAGATAATACTTTTTTTGTTCATAGCATCTCTGACATTTTCCCTAACATTCCATACGCCTAAGGACTTTTGATATTCTGGATAAATGAATCTTAAAGCAATTACTTTTGCCTGTTTCTTTATTTTTTCTAAATATTCTGATATGGCAAGCCTTACTGCATAATAACCTCCGGCTTGTATGGAGTAATCTTTTTTGCCTTCATAATATTCATGGTCATAAGTAAAATTATCTATTTGATATTTGAAGTTATTTAATTTCATTGTAATTTCGAATAGTTCAAATTCAAAATTTCCAGGCAAAAGTATAATAAAAAACGAGTTATGAAGCATAGAATTATAGAAAAGCATAAACGAATCAATGGATGGATATTCTTTAACTTTTTCAAGTAGATAGTTTGACATTATAACATCAATTGCAGTTATACTCCATTTTGTTGGTACTATCTTTTTTTGTATTCCAAAGGCTCCAATAGAAAATGCTTTTGTCAAATAGTAGTTATCAAATTGTTTTTCTTGAAGTTCTTTTATTGCTTCTTTTGCCGAAATTTTTTCATTAGCTAATTGATCTACTACTTTTGGAATTTTCAAATTATTCTTTATTTTAATATTCTTTACACTGGCAATTTTTATTACAGGTTCTTGAATTTCATCATAGGAATTAATTAATTTGTAATCTTTTATTAGTTCTAATTCAATTTCTGCAGAATTAATAGCTAATGCAATTTCTTTTAAAGTATCTAAATTATTTTTAATTGAAAACTTTGATATATAAGATTTAATCTGTTTAGAAAAAATTTGCAATATTTGGTTATAATTTTTTTGTTTTATCTGGTTGTAGTTTTCAAAAAAGTAGTTCTCTTGAGAAGCTATAGGTCCTAGTCTAATTAAATCAGTTTTTATTTGAAATGCAAAAGGTTCGGATATAAAAATATTATTACTAAGTCCAAAGAAATTGTATCTTTTCATAGTTTCAACTTAATTTTTTATAAACAATTCAATGAAATGATCTTCAAATTTTTCTATATCTAATTCTACACACTCTGCTTTTGTATTTAAGATTTCAGAGACACTAGGTTTAGTTCTTCCTTTATCTCCATGGATTAATTCTTTCACATAAGTTCCTGATTGGCATTTAACTTTCATAATAAAAGTATGTTCATCTATTAACTCGCAATTTACTTCTTTTATTGTTTTTTTTCTAATCAAGTCTGCTCTTCTTTTTGCTACTCTTAAAGGAGTTCTTTGAGAGATCGTTGTATAAATTAGCCTATTATTTAGATTTATCAAATCATTTTCATTTATTGTTCTTTCGGTTTTGACTATTGCCTTATAATGTTTGTCAAATTCTGATTCTGTTACAACATTTAAAAACGATCTGTTAACAATTTTAATTAATTTTAATTTGATTCCAAATTTACTGCCTTCTTCATTTATTGCGTTTTCTAGTGAAGTCAAATCTATTGTTTCATAAAATTTTGTAGGTTTAAATTCTAAAACACAATATCTGCCATTCCCAAGAGTTCTAACATCAACATCTTCTCTTCCATTAGCATGCAAAAAAAATTTCTTAATCTTCATTATTTTTTTAATTCCTCTTTCGCAGATTGCAGCTATGCTTTCATATTTTACTCCAGTATAATTGCAATTTTCACAACCTTTCCTATAACATTTTTCGCAGAACCAAATATTCTGGCATATATTTCTTGAATATTTATTATATTTTGCAAGAATGAAAACAGGGTTATTTGAAATTACATAATTATTGCTTACAAAATCTATTGTTAGCATTAATTGAGCATTTTGTGGCTGAATAGACATAATAAACTTATCAAACTGCTTTATCTTTTCTTTAATTATTAGATTAATTAGTGTTTTTGTTGATATATTAATTTTATCTAAAAAGAAATTTTCATTAATTGCCAAATCAATATGAATAGTTGTTGCTATCCCTATAGTGATTTTTTTTTGAAGATTATTATTTAATTTTTCGATTGCCAAAAAAGCACTTTTTAACAAATTAACGTAAGAATTCCATTTGCCTTTACACAATTCACAATTTTCAGAATTGAAATTGTTGCTTGATAAATCAATATTTTTAATTGAGTTTGTTATATTTTTTTCTTCCAATAATTTGCAAAAATAGCAGAACATACTTTATAACTATATAAGTAAAATGATTATAAATCTCATAATAGTATTTCTCTTAGAATAGCATGTTTGAATAATTGAATTATTTAATTTAATAAGGGTGTTTTAGTATGAAGGATCTTCTTGGATTAATAGCAATAGTTTTCGGTTTAGTTTCTATAATTCTTGGATTGACATACTTACCCTATGGAGTAGAAGGTTTGATGAGTGGAAAACCATTTGTTCCTTATGTTGTTGGTTTTGCAATTTTTTTAGCCTTTGGGATATTATTATTTACAGTAGCTTTTTTTGCATTACGAGAATCATGATATTTATGCTAATAATTTGAGATGATTTAGATGGCAGATTTAATTTTAATAATTTTTGGTATTTCTTTAGCTTCACTAATTTTTTCAATTTTAATTTATTATGAGTTGAGAAAATTGTTATTACATTTTGGTCTTTTAAAAAAGCAGGAGCTTAAGAGGCATGAAAAAGATAATGCAAACGAAACTGAAAAGCAAAAAAAATCTAAAAACAAAGATGAGAAGGTTGTGAATAAAGAAAAACCAAAAACAATTTTTGACGATGATTAAAAGATTTAATCAAGTGTTTTGAATTTCATGTATGGTTTAGTAGTTTTTGATTCCAATCGTGCGAAAATTACTTGTGAAATTTTCATACCTTTTTTTAATTTTATAACCGAATTGCTCAAATTTGATATCTCAAGAATTTGTCTATTTTTTGAACCTGGTTGAATCAAAGATGATGTAACGTGAACAGCTAACCCTATTCTAGCGAATCTGCTTCTGCCATCCATAAATCCTATTATTTTATTTGATACGTATATCTCTTCTACAGTTTTTGCCAGAACTAAATCCCCTGGTTTTAAAAAAATTGAATTAGTTTTTTTCAGTTCATAAAGCTCAGAATAATTTATTTCTTCAGGATCAATAATTTTCCCAAAAAATTCTTCTTTTGGCAAATAAAATTCATCAGACAGAGTAATGTCAATACCTGCTTGAGTAAATTGTTCTTTTTTAGGGAATGGTTTTATTATAATTTCTTTGTTTTTGATAGCTTTTTCAATATCTATATTACTCAAGAACATAATAACACCATTATTTTTTCTTAGGTAGTTTTATGTAATAAATGCCATGTTGATCCTTTATTATTACTGGATTTTTAAAAAGGGAGTCTAAATCTATTGAATAAACACCCTTTTGAAGAATTTTTATATTTGCTATGTCAATGGAATAGATTTTTTGATCGTCTAATTTATATGCTTCTAATTTTTCTTTCAAAAATGTTCTTTTTTCGTCTAAGTCTTTTTCTTCATCAATAACATACAAGAAAACAGTGCATCCACAAGGACAACTTTTTTCTACTTCATGTAAATCTTCATATTTTTTTCCACATTTTATACATACATGCATATTATTCAAACCTAATAAATGAAATTTAATAGACTTCTTAATCGCTAAGAGATATCTTTACTATTTCTGGATTTTTCTTTATTTTCTTTACTATGTTAGCAGGTCCAACTATTGTTAATCCATTATTCTTTATTCCAAGAATTTCAAGAATTTTTCTTTTCCATCCTGTATGTTCATTGGTTGTCATTGTTGACACTTCTATTCCTTGAAAATTGTCATCAATCATGTTCATAGTTTCTGCTATTAGGGTTTTTTCTTCTTCTGGAGTTAGTGCGTATTGTAAAACTAGAACTTTTTCTTTTTTTGCTAGATTTTTTAAGATGTAATTTACTTTGTCCTTT
>JAVZJF010000065.1:0-5656 GCA_038870935.1 Candidatus Anstonellales archaeon
ATTTAGAGATTGTGAGGTTAAAGACAAACAAAATAAGCTTCCTTATGATTTTATTGAACTAAAATACGAAAACACCATAGATAGAAAAACAGGTAAAACTATTAAAGGTGGATTAAGGCATAGTGAAAGAGTTAAAGCAGGAACAGAATTCTCATTTGAAATAATAATGAATCTCAACAAAATAAATCAAGGATCAATCGATAGGATTTGCAATAAATTAAATATAAATGATTGTGAAGCTAATAAACATGAAGGGCTTAGAAAGCTAATACTAAATGAACTCAATCTTGCGATGTCATTGCTTGAAAAAGATTATTTGGGTGGTTCAGGTACAAGAGGCTATGGAAAAATAGAATTTAAAAAATAATGGTGACTGTTTTAATGCCTATTCTACTGATAAAATATAAAGGCAAGGTAAGAATTTTATCAAGAACGGGTTTACTCAAATCCATTCAAATTGCTGGGGCATTTTATGATATAGCTTCGCGAATTTCAAATGAAATATTCAATAAACTATATGCTGATCCTTTATTTTCTGTTTCTCCTTTATTGGAGAATTATGAAGATGAACCGTTGCTAATAATTAATAACCTTTTTACAGTTTTCCCTCAACTTAAGAACAGTAAAATTGAAGTTGACAGAAAGAAACTGAATGAAATTAGGCTTAAATTATCTCAAGTTGATGATATTAATACAGTTATAAAAGATATTTTAATCAACAAGGAGGATTATAGCGTTAAAGTCATAAATAGAATCTCCTATAATTTCTTGGCTAAGAAGTTATTTTACTATGAAGTCTATGAATACAAAAATCCTTTTCTAATAATTAGTTGTTCACAGAATAACAGAGAAAATATTTACGAAATCCTTAGTCATCTTACTTATGAGGGTATCGGTGCAGATAAATCAGTTGGAACTGGAATTTTGCCTCGATTTGAAATACAAGATCTTACTTTTAAAAAAAGCAATATCAGAATCAATCTATCGAGTTATATACCTACGTCTAGTAGTACTGAAGTATTTTCAAGGATTGAAAAGTATGCACCATATTCAACTGCTGCTAACTATGATGTCTTCTTGTCTTATTCACCTTTTGGAATAGTTAAAATAGACTCTGATGTTGATGGATTAGTGCTTAAATCTAATTACGCTCTTAAAGTATACAACTTTAGATCTATTCTTTTGCCTATAGGTGGTGTTTAATGGTTGGAGTTTTATTCAAGTCTTATGATATAGAAATTGAAACATTAGCTCCAGTTCATATATCTTCAGGAGAAACACTAATTCCAAATTTAGATTATTTTATTGACAAAAATGAGTTATACTATCTAGACAAAGAGAAGTATCTGTCTAGTCTTAGCGAGGACGATCTGAAATCTATTTTTAATAGTATTTTATGTTCATCTGAAGCCATTGGAGATCAAAAAGATAATATGATAAATGCTAAAAAATTCTCAGTTAAGTTTAATGCTAACATTAATTTTGGTTCTTCTAAATACATATACGAAACAGTAAAGATAGATGGGACTCCTTATATTCCAGGAAGTTCTTTAAAAGGTGCTTTTATTAACGGTTTTTACTATTCAGATAATAATAATAGCTATAAACCTTCTTCCAATTCAGCTGATCATATCGATTTCAACCATAATTTTGGCTTTAGTGATGCTTACATTTTACATACTAATGATAATCCTTTAGCTGTTTATGATTTATACTATTTCTCTTTATGGAGTAAAAAAGGTCAACCATTAGCTACAGAGTTTATTGACAAAGGAATAAAGTTTAAAACTTTTTTTCTTTTAAACAAAGATTTTTCTTTATTATCTTTAAAACAGCGATTTAAAAATCTAAATGATTATTCTTTGTCAATTATTGAGCGAGAAAAAAAATGGTGGCTAAAATTTTCAGAAATAGTTACTAATCAAGGTAATAATTATCAAAATAATAAGATACACTTCGAAAATCTTCATGCAACGGTAATGTCCCAATATGGTGAGCTGGAAAACAAGATTAAAGAACTTCAAAAATACAAAATAAATGAGTTGGACCAAATAATTATGCCTATAGGTAAATTTCTTGGCCAGAGTGTCGCTCCAAAATTTTCTATAGATAAGAAGTATGTAGACAAAGTAATACTGACATATAAAAATAAACTTAAATCCTCACTAAAAAGCAAAATTAAAGAAATAGGTTACAATCATAAATTGAATGATAAAGTTGATAAAAGCCAGTTGCGCTCCTCTCGCCCTCCCACACAACCTGATATAAATAAACTTAAATCGTTGAATGATAAAGTTGATATAGGGGTTCAAAAATTTAAAGAATTTATTTATCATAATTTGGAGATACTTCCAGTAACACGACATTTTATTTATCCTTATATCACGGCTTCTGATTCTTACCTTGGAATCGTTGGTTGGATTAAAATAGATTTTTCCTTGGAGGAATAATGTTGATAAAGAAATATTGTTTTTTGACTATTACTTTAAATTCGCTATCTGATTTATATCTGCAGAATTACAAGTCATCTACAATAAGAGGAGCATTAGGTCTTTTATTGAAAAAAAATTTTTGTAAAGGTGATAATAAATCGTCTTATTCGCATTATAAACACTGTTCATATTGTCAAATTTATGAAACTAAGAACTACGATATTGCAAAACCTTTCTATAGAAAAAGTATAATTAAGCCTTATGTATTTTATACTTTAGATAATAAATATAGGTACTTGAGTAAAAGCGAAGAACTTAATTTTCATTTGATAATTTTTGGAAGTAAAGCAAATTACTATCTATCTTCTATTTTTCATTCTCTGAATCAAATTCAACAGATAGGTGCATTTAAAAACAAAGGTTATGGTAAAGTTAGATTAAAGAAGATAACTTCGGAGTATTTGGAATTTCCTCAAATTACTTTAAATGATACACTTAAAGTAGCCACACTAACGCCTCTAATAATAAAAAGAAATAATCAATTGTTGAATACTATTTCATTATCAGATTTTGCAATTGCTTGTGCGAGAAAAGCCCATAATATGCTTTTGTTTCATTATGACATAGATCCTAAAATTGATTTTGATTCTTTAACCAAGTATAGAGATGTATATCCTGACTATCAAGAGGTTAGAAATTTTGAAATAAAAAAATGGTCTCAGAAAAGACTTAGAAAAGAAAAAATAGAAGGAATAGAAGGAACTTTTAAATTTTCCTTGCCAAATGATGATAATTTCAAAAAGAATTTTGAAAAAAGTTTGAGTATTGCTTTGATAACAGGAGTAGGAAGTTTGACTACCCATGGTTTTGGAAGATTTGAGATCAAAAGTGAACAAAATGGATAATTTAATTACTTGTAGCGAGCTAAGATTGTTTGAGATTTCAAGAACTCTCTGGCTCAGGACTTATGTTTTGAACGAAGTTAGAGAGTTTAAAAAAGGAAAAATAATGCACAAAATTATTGAAAATGATTTTGAGATAACTGAATCTGATAAGGAATTTATTGATTACAAAGATATTTACAAGATTAAGAAAATTAAGGACCAGATAGATTCAATAGGTAAATTGTTCAAGTCGACTCTTGTAAGGGATGAGAAAAAGTTGTTGAAAGGCAAGCCAGATGGCTTATTAAATGGAAAATATCCTGTTGAAATTAAGTTTTATGATTACCGTAAAGAGGATAAAATTCAAGCTTTGGCTTATGCTTACTTGTTGAACACAAAAATGTCGTTTCTGGTTTATCCTAACAAACTTCTTACCTTAGAGTTAAACGAGAATCACAAAGTTTTTTTACAAAAAAGAATCAACCTAATATATAAGTTAAAGAAAACTCTAATTAAAGGTGAGAAATTAAATGCTAGTACAAATAACTGAAAAAGGTACTTATTTATCAAAAAAAAGTAATAGATTGGTTGTTAAACAATCAGGAAAAGTACAAAAAGAAATCTCTTTGGATAATGTTGATGTTATAATATTGGGAAAAGGTATTGCTTTTTCTTCTGATCTGTTGGTAGAACTTTGCGAAGCTGGCATAACGATATTCTTTGACTTTAATAATAAATACTTTGTCTCTTCATCATCATTCCTCTCTACCCCTGAAACTAGAATCAAACAGATTAATTTATCAGATGATAAGAAATTTTTTCTGGCTAAAGGTATAATCTTTACTAAAGTTCATAACCAATTCTCGCTCTTAAGATCTTTTGGATTAAATGCAGAAATAGATTTGTCTAATCCTCAAAATATGAACGAACTCCTCTCATTCGAGGCACAAAACGCGAAAAATTATTGGAAAAATGTTAGAAACTTGTTGGGACACCAGTTATTCACTTCAAGAGAGCCTAGAAAAGGAGACATTGTTAACAGCTCTCTAGACTATTCATATGGAATAATAAGAAACCTTGTCTTCAAAGCTGTTCTTAACTCTGGCCTTGATCCTTATTTCGGTTATATACATCAGTTAAAAAATTATAAACCTACTATGGTGTTCGATATAATGGAAATTTTTAGACCTATTGCAGATTTCACTGTTATTTCTTTGTTACTTGAAAAAGAATGGGAAAGCTTTGCAGAAATCAAATACTTACTTGCTAAAAATCTTATGAAAATGATCTATTCTGAATTTGAATACAGAAACCAAAAAACCTCGTTGTTTAGAATTATGTCTCTTCAATGCTTCAATATCGCTAATTATATCGCACATGACGAAAAATTAGAATTTTTTAGGGTGAATGAATGGAAACGATTATAATCTTCTATGATATTACAGATGATAAACTAAGAAACGAAGTGGCTGAATTACTAAAAGACTATGGACTCGAAAGGATTCAAAAAAGTGCCTTCATGGGTTATGTTCAAGAAAATAAATTACCTGAACTACAAAATAAACTCGAAAAACTAATCAAAAACGATATCCTACACATCGTTAAACTCTGTAATAAATGCAAAAATAGAATCGTTGAAATTGGTTTCGCTTACCTTCCTAACGATAAAGATTATATTATCTTTTAAATTATTCTTTATCATATCATGAAATCTACTGCCTTAGTAGATTGATTGAAGCCTGAAGCAAAATACTAAGATTTTTAAATATTATATCCTGTTTATTTTTTTTAAATTCCTTGTCATTTCTTTAAATTTCTTACAATTCGTTAAATTTTTAACAACACAAAATCTAAGATCTTTAATCTTCTATAACATTGTTTGCCACACGTAATTAATTCCTAACACAACTTTTACCAATATTGTGTTAAAATTTCTCTAGAACATGTAAAGTCAATGTAAAGACGACTGCGACAAATGGTTTAGACATGAAGGAGAAGAATAGAAAGGTGCTAGAACATGTAAAGTCAATGTAAAGACGACTGCGACTGTATTGATATCGACGTAGTCGATATCACCGTGGTCTGCACTAGAACATGTAAAGTCAATGTAAAGACGACTGCGACCTCATTTATTATCACCTCTGATTATATTATTATACAGAACTAGAACATGTAAAGTCAATGTAAAGACGACTGCGACTCTATATAAAATTCGTCATGTAGCTCTTCTTTTAAGAGCCCTAGAACATGTAAAGTCAATGTAAAGACGACTGCGACCCACTTGATACATGTCTTTTAAAACAGACATGTAAGGATTCTAGAACATGTAAAGTCAATGTA
>JAVZJF010000066.1:0-5642 GCA_038870935.1 Candidatus Anstonellales archaeon
AATTAATAGTGTTTAGTATGGCGTCAGTTGAGTACTTTATTAAATTTTTTGAAGAATTTACATGCATAACTAAAGAAGAAGCAGAAGACTTATTGCCTAATTTAGGTTTTCCTGTAGAATTTATAAAAGATAACCAAGAAGAAAAAATAGTTATTGACATAACACCTAATAGGCCTGATTTACTTTCAATTATTGGAATTAGGCGATTAATCAAAAATTTTAAAAATGAAACGAATGAATTGATAGATTTTTCTTATTTACATAAATTCGAAAAATCTGATAAATACAAAATTTTTGTTGATAAAAGTACTTATGGTGTAAGAAATTATATAGCGTCTTTGGTAGTTGAAGGCATTTCATTGAATGAAGAGTTGTTTAACGAACTTATACAATTCCAAGAGAAACTTCATTTAACTTTTGGTAGAAAAAGAAAGAAAATAGCAATAGGATTACATGATTTGACAAAGGTTAAGTTTCCTGTTTATTATAGAGCATATAACTTAGATGAGAAATCTTTTGTTCCATTAAATGAGAGTAGCAGTTTAACCCTAAATGAAATTCTTCTTAACATAGATAAAGGTAAGGAATATTCGCATTTAGTTTTCAGAAAAGGAGTTATCGTAGAAGATTCTGAAGATGTATTAGCATTTCCTCCAATTATTAATGCTGCTAAGACAACTGTTACTGAAAAAACAAAAGGCTTCTTTATAGATGTTACTGGTACTAATTTGTTTGCTGTTGAAAAAACAATTGACATGTTTAATGCATTATTTAATGACCTTAATTGTAAAACTTACAATGTTGAAGTAATATATCCTAATGATGATCCTAGGAAACTTGGAAGTATTATTTATCCAAATTATCGAGAGCAATATATTGATTTACCGAGAGAAGAAATCGTAAAGAAATATGTAGGGATTAATTTAGATGAAAGAAACATTAAAAAATATTTGAACAGGATGGGCTTTACAATTTGCGAAAATAAAGTATTAATTCCAAATTATAGAGTCGATGTATTGAGTTATCATGATCTATTAGAAGACATAGCAATTGTTTATGGTTATAACAACATAGAAAAAGTTGTTCCCGACTTATTTACTGTAGGAAAGTGGATTACTTGGAGAGATTCTTTACATGAATTGATGTTGTCATTAGGTTTTAGCGAAGTTTTAACTTGGGTTCTTGGTAATGAGAAGAAGTATGAGAACTTTTTTGATGGTAATTACGCAAAAATGATAAATTCATTAACAACAGAATATACGTTAGTTAGGCCATTAATATTTCCTGGGTTGTTAGAGGTTTTTTCCAAAAATAAAACATTTAGATTACCTCAAAGAATTTATGAAATAGGCCAAGTTTCCGAAAAGATAGGCAATGAATTAGTTTGTAGAGAGCATTTAGCAGCTGCAATAATGGATAAAAAAGTTGATGTTAATCAAATGATAGCATATTTGAATGGATTCTTCTATGACTTAAATTTGAACTATGAAATTTCCAATAAAAATTTCAAAGGATTTATTCCTGGTAGAGTGGCAAAAATAACATTGTTATTAAAAGATAATCCTAAAGAGATAGGTTTAGTAGGAGAGGTTCATCCTGAAGTTTTAGATAAATTTTCTATTCCTTTTCCCGTAATGGTGTTTGAACTTGATTTAAGCAGAATCAGAGAAGTATTAGAAAAAAAGAATTGAGAAGTTATTTCTAGTTTTTGGTGATTATATATGAGAAGAACAAATACTGAAAAAGAAGAAATTTTAAAGAAGTTATTAGTATTACTTGAAAAAAATGCAAGGATGAAAAACAAAGATATTGCAAAAGAGTTAAAGATTTCTGAGAAGAGCGTAAAGAGATACATTTCAGACCTTTTGAGATTGGGTTATATCTCAGGATTTACTGTTATAAAGGGTAACGAAAAAAATGTTGAGAGAATTAGTGCGTTTGTTCACATAAACGTTTTTAGAGGGATAAGTACTTCTCAAATTTGTAAAAGATTGCTTAATGAAATTTCTTGTGATTCTGTTAGTGAAGTTAGTGGAGATTATGACATAATTTGTCATGTTTTTGCAAATAATATAGACGCATTGAACAAGAAAATTGACATGATAAGAAATTTTAAGGGCGTTGAAAGGACAAGAACTTTCATCGTTTTAAAAGAATGGCAATAAAAATGCAATTTTTGTTAATTAATTACTATTTTAGCGCTATTAAAAACTCCGCTTTGCAAATATTTTTAACAGTATCTATTTGACACTTCACTTAGTGATTGATATGGATTTTAGAGGGGTTACAACGGCATTGATAACTCCATTTTTGGGAAATGGAATAGATCCTGAAATAGATTGGGAAAGTTATAAAAATTTATTGGAATTTCAAAAGAAAAACAAAGTCAATTTTGTTTTACCAAATGGAACAACTGGAGAGAGTCCAACAATTAATTTTAAAGAATACAAAAAGTTGATATCTATAGCTTTAGAAGTTTTTGGTAGCAATGTAATTGCAGGAGCAGGTAGTAATTCGACGTTACATGCTTTGGAATTGGCAAAAGAAGCAAAAGATTTAGGCGCAATAGCAACTTTACAAGTTACTCCATATTATAACAAACCTTCACAAGAAGGATTATTTAGACATTTTGGGACTATTGCTGAAAAAGTAGATTTACCAATGATTCTTTATAATATTCCTGGAAGAACTTCAAAAGAAATTCAACCAGAAACAATTGCAAGATTGCAGAGAGAATATTCAAACATTATTGCTGTTAAAGAGGCAACAGGAAATCCCGAGTTTTGGAAAAAGACAAGGGAGTTATGTGGAAAAGACTTCATAATTTTATCAGGAGATGATAATAAAACATTTACATTGATGAAAGATTATTCTGCTTTGGGAGTTATTTCTGTTGCATCAAACATAATTCCAGAAAGAATGGTCAAATTTATCGAATTAGGATTAGAGAAAAACTTTGAAAGAATGGAAAAAGAAAACAATGCTTTGGACAAGTTATTTCAAACGCTGTTTATTGATACAAATCCTATTCCTGTAAAGCAATTTGCCTTTGAGATGCGCATTATTTCTCACTTAGGTTATAGATTGCCTTTATGTGAGACCTCTAAAGATAATGTTGAGAAAATCAGGGAATGTATAAGACTTTATTCATTGTAATATTCTGCAGTTCCAATTATTCTTGGGAATTCATTAGGATTTGCAATTAGAACTTTTTTCTTCTTATTAATGACAAATTCTTTTTCTGTTTTGAATCTGATGATTTTACTTTCAGAAGGTTTTACATCCTCAAGTGCTATTGCTTTGACAAATTGAAGCCCATAATTTAGGTAATAAATTTTGTTTTCTTGTACTCCTGATTTACTAAATTTACTGGCATCTACTCTTAATTTCACATCTTTGCTAACAACATAATCATTTTCATTAGTCGTTAAAATGTTTCCTTTATCCATCTCACTGTAATCGATTCCCTTTAGAACAATTCCTACTCTTGAATTTTCTGTTTCTTTTACATCTTTATCAAAAACTTGTATAGATTTGATCTCAACTTCTTTATTTTGTGGTAGTATTTTCAACTTGTCATGTACTTTTAATCTACCAGATTCAAGTTTTCCAATAGCTACTAATCCTATACTTTTGACAATGAAATAGTTATCAACTATAATGTTGACATCTTCATTAGAGTAATACATTTTATTTTTTTCCAATTCTATCAGTAACTTTTCTTTAATTTCATTCAAATTTTCACTTAGT
Organism: Candidatus Anstonellales archaeon; assembly: GCA_038870935.1. Classification (GTDB taxonomy): domain Archaea; phylum Micrarchaeota; class Micrarchaeia; order Anstonellales; family SKW190; genus SKW190. The sequence goes on from JAVZJF010000066.1 coordinate 3,751, forward strand.
AACTCGTAGTTATTTATTTTAAGTCCTTTAGTAATTTCTTTGTATTCTTCGTAAAATTGACTTACCACATATCCTTTCTTTTCCGATAATTCTGCTGCCAAACAAAGTTCTGCAAATTCTTTAGATTTTTGTTGGAAATTAAGCAACAAGAGATCTCCTAAGTTAAGGCAATACAAAAGAGGTTGTATTTTTTCAGGATATTTTAATGGTTCGTAAACTATAATAATTCTTTTTTCGTCCTTGTAATCATAGATATTAAAATCTTGTGATGATGATAGTTTTCCTATACATCTTGCTAATTCTTTTTTCAAATCAAGTGAAGATAAGTTATAACAACTTTGAACTTCCATGGATTTTAATTATTAACATGTTTTTATAATCGTTATTTGAAGAGTTTTTTAGTCATTAAAGCATTAGTAGTGTTTATGAAAATATTTGTTAATAGCTCAAATCCTGCAATTGTATTATCTCTCAAAAAAGTTCTAACAAAGAAATGACTTTCTTCTAGACATTCTTGATGAGTATTAACTGGATTTGTATAGAAGAGCATATTGTAAGCTAATTTGTTATTGAAATTTTTTTCATAGCATTTTAAAACATACGATATGTTAATAGATAAGTCAACTAATTCTTCTTCACTTAGGTCTTCAAACTGTTTGTGTTTTTTAGGAGCTATTATTAACTCGTAAGAAAACATCTGAGCCTTAGGTACTAAGATAAAAGAATTTTTTGATTCTTTTACTTTGATGAATTGTGAATTATCAAATTTGCAGAAAGGGCAATTTTTTGGATTTAACATTTTTGATATTTCTTTAATGGAGTTAGGTAATTTATCAATAGCGATTAACTGGCAATGACTGTGAACTTGAGATGCTCCTGCTTTTTCGCCAAAATTTTTAAATATCGCTATGAATTTTATTCTTTTGTCATTTTTTATTTCTACAAATCTTTTTTGCATGAGCTTCAATACATTTTTTATTTCAAGATGAGTCATGTTAGAAAGACTTTTGTTATGATATGGGTTTTCAACAATTACTTCATGATATCCATATGCTTTGTTATTACTAATGTGGGCACAAGGGAAGTAATTAGTAAAACTTCTACAACTCCAAACGTTTTTATCGTGATTCATTATTCTACATGTTTCTCTAGGTGTTTTGTGTTCATTATGTAAACAAAAAACACAATTCTCATCGATTTTCTTTTCGCGAAGTTTTTGATTTCCTTTTTCATCTGTTTTTTTAAAGAATGTTTCAGGTCTTTTAGCTCTTTTTGGTGATATAATTACTTCATTATTGAAAACGGTTGTAGTAAAATAATTCTCCTTGGCATTTTTAATAACTTCTTGGTCAATCATAATTTTTTAACTACTTTTTGTAATTTAATTTTTCTATTTTTTGATAGACTTTGCTATCGTAAAAAATGTAAAAACTGATATAAGTCAGCTACTTTGACAAGATCGAACTTGCCAAAGGATTTTATTTTTTCTAATAAAGTTTTTGCGTTATAGAAGTGCTTACTACATGGTCCATCTTCCTCTGAAAAAGTTCCTTTTATTAGAAATCTTCCGATCTTATATAAATAGTTTTCAGTAGGCATGGATATGATTAGAGACCCTTTAGGTTTTAATATTCTATAAATTTCTGTTAAAGGTTGCTCTAAATTCTCTAAATGTTCTAGAGTATCCAAAGCAAAAGCATGAGTAAAAGACTCATCTTGGAAGTTCGTTTTTTCAATATTCATTACATAAACTTCATATAGAGATTTTAATTGGATGACATTTTCATTGATATCTATTCCAACAATTCTTTTAGGATTTGTGTGTGCTTTTATCATTTTCATTAGCATGCCATTCCACAATCTATGTCTATTATTTCGCTGTTCCTATTAAT
>JAVZJF010000067.1:0-5618 GCA_038870935.1 Candidatus Anstonellales archaeon
ACTCTATATAAAGGGTCAAGAGATACTCCTGAAAAATACTTGGAAACCGCAAGGAAAAATGGTTTTACTGAAGAGACAATAGGTTGTCCTATTATAATTTCTGATGAAGGAACAAAGGTAAAAGGAAAGAAGTATTTGAAAGAAATTGAAGTTGCAAAAGAAATTCAAGATGCAGACGGATTAGTTGTGATTTCTCATTTCAAAGGTCATCCGGAAGCAGGCTTTGGTGGTTGTATTAAAAATCTTGGTATGGGTTGTGCTACCAAAAAAACTAAAAAGATAGAGCATACTGAATCTCAACCAATAATAGTTGGTGACTGCAAAGGTTGTGGAGTTTGTGTAAAGTTTTGCAAAGAAGGTGCAATCCAAATCAAGAACGGAAAGGCTGTTTTTGATTATGACAAATGCTTTGGTTGTGGGGTTTGTTCTGAAGTTTGTCCCAATAAAGTGCTAAAACCAAGAAAAGCATCTTTCAGAGTTTTGCTGGCAGAAACAGCTGCTACCGTTTTAAGCAAATTTGATAAAAAAGGATTGCTCATCAATGTTTTGTTTGATATAACAGAAAGATGCGATTGCTTTCCTATTGGAGGAACAGGACCAGGTGAAATAATATGCCCAAATATAGGAATCATAGTTTCTGATGATATTGTTGCTGCTGACAAGGCTTCTTTTGATTTGGTAAATAAAACAGTTGGAAAGAACATCTTTGATTTGAACAGCCACATAAAGTCCGAGGAGCAGATAGATGCTGCTGAAAAATTTGGAATAGGTTCTAAAAGTTATAAGCTTGAGGTTCTAAAATGAAAAGTTATAAAAATTATCTTCTTGTAATAATAGCTGGTATTCTTTTTGGAACAATAACAGTTAGCTCACAATTATTAACAAATTTAGGCTTGTCTCTTTATGAAATATCCATTTATACAACTATTTTTGCTGTTCTTTTGCTCACTCCTGTTGTATTGATTAAAAGAGAATACTTATTCAAAAGGGAAGATATTAAATTTTTCGTAATATATGGGTTGATTCAAGCTTTTTTACAAATTTTTCAAATGGGCGGTGTGGTACTCGGTGCACCTATTGCTATTGTGACTTTTCTACTTTATACCCAACCAATATACACAAGCATATTTGGAAAATTTATGTTGTCTGAAAAAATTAGCAATAGGAAGTTGTTAGCAATTGTGATTACAATTATAGGTCTTTTTGTGCTGCTAAAACCGTGGGACGTAGGAACAGTTGGAAGCATTTTAGGCATAGCGTTCGGCTTGCTTGGCGGCATATTCTTATCATTATGGGTTACTTACGGTAGGAAAAGTGGATTAAATAAAAAACATCCTATAACAGCCAGTTTTGGCATGTTTTCATTTTCATTAGTCTGGTTGTTACTGTTCGCTCCATTTCTATTTCTTACAAATAATATTGCAATTATAAAATTCACAACGTATCCTTTAGAATATTGGATATACTTTTTAACCATTTCCTTTATAATATTCATATTACCTGTTAACATCTTCTATAAAGGTGTTCAAAAAGTCTCAGCTTCTACTGCAGGAGTTTTATTGCTTTTAGAACCTGTTAGTGCAACTATACTAGCATCTATTTTATTTTCTCAAGCAATAACTTATAACATAATTTTAGGAGGATTTTTAATTTTATTATCGAATTATTTAGTTATAAGGGATTAAATGAAAATTATTTTGTAACATCATGTAGTCTTTATTGTGGAGAATATTTAGTATTTCAAAATGGAACATGTAAAAGTTATAGCCCTAAGATAGAGTCAAGTGTTTAAAATCAAATATAGCCCCAAGAAAATAATTTATCTGAGTCTGTAAACCATCTTTCTCCAATATCAGTTCTGTAAAACATATTTGGTATAATTATGTTAGAAATTTTGTTGTAAGCAATTTTTCTAGCTTCTTCCATGGTAGTTCCTGTACCAACAACAACAATTGCATAACCACAACAACCAGCTAATATCCAATTTCCATCTATAAGTTTAACTTCACCAAGTCTTATACCGTCCATATCAGGTTTTTTAAATATTATTAATGCGTCTTCAGAATATTTTTTAAATGTTTTAGGGTCATAAAAAGGAAAGGGAGGAACCGCTAAAACAACACCAACTTGAAAACCTTTTTTTGTTTTTAATTCAAAATTTTCTTTTTTAGCTAAAGAATAAAGAAATTCTCCCCAATTACTTAAAACTCCTTCTATTTGTATGCTTATAGTGGGAATTCCAAAGCGTGCTGTCCATTCTAAAGGATATATTCCTCTTCCATTTACTATAGTGTTAATATCAATGTAACCAACATAACCACTTTGCTTTAGCTTTTCTTTCATTTTTAATAAGGTTTCATTAAAAAGAGTATTTGGCTGTGACCAATACATTGTTTCTCCCATTTCCCATGTAGATGGTCCAATGTTACCTGGGAAAAGTTTTTTGTGCTCAAAATTAACATTTATTGGATAAATAAAATCTTCTCCATTAAAAAATGCTCCAATAGCAATCTCGACACCTGAAATAAATTTTTGTATTTGAAATGACTTTATTTGCTTAGACCATCTTAACTTGTAAAGTTCTAAAACTTGAATAACATCTTTTCCATCTTCTTCTGTTCCAACAAAAGATAATTCTTTCTGCTCTTCTTGTTTAATTCCACTTGGCTTAATAACATATCGATCTGGATTTTCTTTTACAAACTTTATAGCTTCATCAAAGTCTGTAAAAATCCAACTAGGTATTACATTTATCCCAACATCTTTCATTTCTTTGTAACCAAAATCTCTATCAATTTCAAGCTTATCCGTATAAATGCTGCCACCAACAACAAGCTTACCTTCCTTTCTTAATTTTTCTGCTATACTTCCAAAACCAACATCATCAAAAACAATTAAATCAGCCCAATCTTTAAAGTCTTCCCACTTTTCTACTTTATCAACAAAGCCATCACAAACATCTTTTTCTTCCTTATCTTCTATAAATAGTTTAACCTCATGTCCTTCGCTTTTAACTTTCCAAGCTAGATCTCCAATTAAACCTGAACTTGAAACAAACAATATTTTTTTCTTTTCATTTGTCATAAAAATTAAATGTATTACTTAACTTATAAAATTATTTTAAATAAGTAATAACAATAAAAATATATGAAAATAGTTATTGCTTTTAGCAGAAATTCACTAAATCTGAAACCTTTCGTTTCTAAATATAAATTAATAATTACTCGTAAAAATAGATTTGAAGTTAATAAGAAAGATGATTATGAATAGAGTTGGATATCTATTTTTAGTTTTAATAACTCTAATAACTTTATATTTAACTTCTTTTAATTATATCAGCAATATAGGTTTATTTATTTTGCAAAGTAAAAGCAAAGAATCTATAGAAACGGCACATGAAGTTGAAATATTAAACCTTTCTAAGATTCTTAAAAATAAAGAATTTTCTTATGAAAAATACACCATCAAGCCAAAGATTCAAAATGAAAGTCTTTCTATAATTTTGAAAGACAAAACAAATAGTTTCTTTTCTCGTTATAAAATAAACAGAATTCAAAATGGATTTTTCACTTTGTTCGATTCTGAAGGCAACAAAAAGAAATATTACCTTAATGTTGATACCAATCTAAGCTTAATTAATTTAGAAGAAAAAAGTTATATAATAAAGTTTAAAGACCCACCATTAGCAATTAAAAAGGAAGAGCTTAAAAAAGAAGTAAATGAGGAAATAGAAAAAATAAAAAGAAATGTTTCCTTAAAATTCTTAAATAAAAAAGATGCTGATAAAAAAATAAAGTTTTTAGAAAATGAAATGGAAAAAAAGCTAGAGTATCATAAAGAAAAAATAAAATTTGTTCATGATCTGCTTAAAATAAAACTAAACATAACTGCAACTAATAGAAAAAATATTAAAGAATTTAAAAATGTTTATAACGGTATCTCTTTACGTCTATCTAAAAATGATCTTGACAAAATCAGAAATATAACAGATATAGAAAGAATCTATGAAGATGATAAAGTTCAATTATTTTTAAATGATTCTGTTAGGCAAATAAATGCTACTGAAGTTTGGGAGATGCTTGACGAAAACGGTATAAATGTTACAGGCTTTAATATTACAATTGCAATCATTGACACAGGAATAGATTATTCTCATCCAGAATTTGGTGGTTGTTCTGCCTTAGGAGTTGTTTATTCTCCAAACCAACCTGAAGATTATGTTATTGAATCACCACATCCTTATACTAACGGATACGATAAAATATGGACAATACAACGAGAAGGCTTTACACAAATATCAGTTCATTTTGTTAACATTTCGGTAGAGCCAGGATGGGATTATGTGACTATTCTAGATTCTAATAACAACACAATAGCAACTTACACTGGCTCTAAATACGATTTTTGGACACCTCCAATTCAAGGAAATACAATTAGTATTAAATTAACATCAGATTATTCAATAACAGATTACGGCTTTTACTTAGATAAAATAGCGAATGGTACGACTGTTATTACATCATCTTGTAAAGTTATTGGTGGTTATGATTTTGTTAACCATGATAGTGATCCTATGGACGATCATGGACATGGAACCCACGTTGCTGGTATAGCTGCTGGGAATAGTTCTTTAAAAGGTGTGGCCCCAAATGCAAAATTGCTAGCATATAAAGTTCTAGACTCATGGGGTTATGGTTATGAATCTGATGTAATAAGTGCTATAGAAAAAGCAATTGATGATTCGGCCGATATTATTTCAATAAGCCTTGGAAAAGATACTGGTACTCCTGATGATCCTTTGTCCGAAGCCGTTGATAATGCTGTAAACTCCAATGTAGTAGTTGTAGTTTCAGCTGGAAATGAGGGTCCTGGTTATGGGACAATAGCAACTCCAGCCAATGCTAGAAGAGCGATTACTGTTGGTGCAGTTGATAAGATTAATTCTATAGCTGATTTTAGCTCAAGAGGCCCGGTTATCTGGAATGCTACTGCTATAATTAAGCCAGATGTGGTAGCTCCGGGCGTAGATATATGCTCGGCTGAATATGGTTCTTTCTTTGCTAGTCATAGATGTATAGATAACAGACATGTTTCATTGTCCGGAACTTCTATGGCAGCTCCTCATGTTACAGGTGCTGTTGCGCTTCTAAAGCAATATCATAAAAATTGGACATCTGATGAAATAAAATCAGCTATTATCTTGGCTTCTACAGATTTGGGTTATGATGCTGTAACACAAGGAAGTGGATTGATTAATATATTTAAGGCGATAAATATTTCAATCTTAATTGATCCCGTCGTAATTAATACAAACTTTGTAGGTAATGTTTACCCTGTTAACAGTACTATCATAAAAATAAAAAATCAAAGGCCTTATCAGATTTCAGTTAATCTTACAGTTGAAAATGCTACAAACGAATATGGTGAAAGTTATAATATTAGTTTTCTTAATGCTACTAGCATAACAATAGAAGCTGGTTCAGAAAGTGCAGTACTTTTAACCTTTAATATGACCGATAAGGGAGGGGTGTTGTTTGGTAAAATTAAGTTTACAACAGAAGAAAAAAATTACACGGTTCCATATATAGTGAGTTGGTTGAAACGGCTCAACGTTTCAG
>JAVZJF010000068.1:0-5591 GCA_038870935.1 Candidatus Anstonellales archaeon
TTTATATTTACTGTTAAGGCTAGTAATATAATTACTCACATCGATAAATTTTCTGGAAGATCGGTTTGGGCATTTAATCAAATGAAAGAAATATGTAAAGCATTAAATGCAAAAATTTTACTTTTACAAAGTCCTAATTCTTGGAAGCCTAGCGAAGAAAATATCGAAAAAATGGAAAGTTTTTTTAATAAAATAAAAAGAGAAAAAATTACAATAACTTGGGAACCGAGAGGAAAATGGTGGGATGAACCAAATTTAATAAAAGAAGTTTGTAAAAAATTCAATCTAATAAATTGTGTTGATCCATTTAGAAATGAAGCATTATACTTTGGAAAGGAAAAAATAGCTTATTTTAGGCTTCATGGATTTGGCTTGCTAAGTATGTATCATTATAATTTTTCTAAAAAAGAATTAGAGGGATTAAAAGAAAAAATTAAAAGTTTATATGTAAGAGAAATTTACATTATGTTTAATAATGCTTGGTGTTATTCAAATGCTTTAGAATTTAAAAAGCTACTTAATCTTTAATGATTCTTCAAATATATCTAAGCCTTTTTCAGCTTCTTTTTTTGTTATTGTTAATGGTGGGCAAAATCTTATTACGCTTGTGCCAGCAGGTAAAAGTATTAAGCCCTTTCTTAGTGCATTTAATAATATCTTATGTCTTTCTTCTCTTGCAAATTCCTTTGTTCTTCTATCTTTAACAAGTTCAACACCGATCATTAAACCCTTTCCTCTTACATCGCCTATAATTTCATATTTTTCTTTTATTTCTTCAAGCCTTTTTAAAATAAATTCACCAATTTTTTTTGAATTTTCTCCAAGTTTTTTCTTTCGCATATAATTTAAACTAGCTAAGCCAGCTGCACAAGATAAAAGATTTCCACCCATAGTATTTGCATGACTTCCAGGAGCCCAATCCATTATTTCTTTACTTGAAACGGTAATGCCTATTGGTAATTCTCCACCTATGGCCTTACTTAATGAAACTATATCAGGTTTAACTCCAAAATTCTCTAATGCTAAGAATTTTCCAGTTCTGTAACAACCTGCTTGAATTTCATCGTCGCATAACAAAACTCCATAAATATCGCATAGCTTTCTTACACCTTTTATGAATTCTTCGGGTGGCACAACATAACCACCTTCTCCTTGTATAGGTTCTATGAAAATTGCTGCTAAATCATCTTTAACTGTTTTTATTGTATTTTCCAATTCCTTTAAACACTCCATACCGCAATCAGGATAACTTTTATTTGCAAAGCATCTGTAGCAATAAGCATAAGGAGTGTGTTTTACAGGCAAAAATGGGTCAAATCTTTCTCTTTGAACAGGCTTAGATTTTGTTAATGATAAACTTCCCATTGTTCGGCCATGAAATGCTCCTTCAAATGCAATTAGCCATTTCTTTTTTGTATGCCATTTTGCAAGCTTTAGTGCAGCTTCTATAGCTTCAGTTCCTGAGTTTGAAAGGAATGTACAATTTAAATTGTTTGGTAAAAATGTTAAAAGTGTTTCCACAAATCTTACAGGCAATTCTGCATAAAAATCTGAGAATGCTGGGTGAATTGCTTTTTTTAACTGTTGTTGAATAGCTTTAACAATTTCTGGATTATTGTGACCAACATTTGCTACAGCAACTCCAGCTGAAAAATCTAAATACTTTCTACCGTCTGCATCCCAAATATAACAACCTTTTGCTTTGTCAATAACTAATTCGTATTCTCTTGTTAGCGACGGAGAAATAACTTTTTTATCTCTTTCAATTATTTTTAGCGATTTAGAACCTAATTTATGTCTCATAATTATTTTTAGAAACCTGTTGTATTTAAATAACCATGATAAAAACTGTATGCATGAGATATAGCTATGAAAGGTATAGTTTAATTATTTATGTACATTGAAAAATAATTAGCTTTGTGAAAGAGATTTTTTCATTTTCTGCATATTCTCAATATGATATGCAGCTGTTTCTTTTAATCCTTTTTGTAAAGCAAATCTAGCAAGATTAAGTTCGTTCTCTAATTGCGAAGTATCATAACTATTTTTAAGCATACTTATTTCTTTAGATAATTCTTCTAATTGAGCATTTAAATTTTCATATTTTATTTCCTTAGGAAAAAGTTTAGAATTAGGAGCCTCACGTTTTTTCAAAAATTTAAAGTATAATATAATGAAAATTGTAATAGTACTTAAACCAAAGGTAGCAATTATTAAAATAGTATTATAATCAAAAATTATAATATTTTTTTTAATTACACATTTATTATTTATGCATTCGCTAGTAGAATTACATAATTTAACTGTATAAATTGTTTCATTATTGCAACACTCAAAAGGACACGTCTCAAGTTGCGGTAGAGTAGATTTATAACCATTTAAATTTGATTCATTCTGACTAACATTTAATGAAACATTAGTTTGACTTGATTGGGTTGTATTTTCTGTTTGATTGCCTTGATAGACACTTCCTTGAGTATCTTTACTAATTTTACATATACCATCTTCACATATTTGGCCCTCTGGACAACCACAATCAGCAGGACAAGATGTACAGTTTTCTCCTAAATCACATGTTGTATTTCCACAACCATAATTAGGTGTCACGCATATACCATTTTGGCATATCATTCCTCCTAAACATATACAATCAATTGCGCATGAAGAACAATTCTCATATGAAGAACAATAATTATCTCCACAGTAAAGTGGTTCACCAAAGCTTAAAGCTTGCGGGTCTTCCATAATCCCGTAAATATCAACATAAGGTCCGTAAACAAATTTACCAGAAGTTATGTTTATCCAATCGGTAGAACATTTTTTTTGAGAAAAGTTGTAAGATTTACATGCGTAAAGAGTCGCTCTGTTAGCATTATGCATTCCAAATCTACTAGAATTATAATATATAAAATTTACATAAATTTTTTCATAGCCCCAAGAAGTATTGTAGAAGTGAGTAGAATACAATATCTTATCCGGATATTCAGTTTTATTTTCAAAATAATCTGATATCATACTAATATTTCCCAAAATTGTAGAATTAATAAATCTTATAAGCTGATAATCATCATCTGTATAATTTATTATGCTTATATGAAAAGTCTTGTTAAAGTAAGATCTATTTGGTATCAATTCTAAATTTTTGTAGCCATTTACAGTATAAAAATAATTATAATAAGAAGAATCGAAACCAATATACAGTTTTCTGTTTACTGGATTGCCATTAAAGTCTGTAATATTAAAAGTTATATTCATTTCTGGAAACACGTATATTATTTCGTTTTTTGAATCTTTCTGATTAATTACGTCTGAAATTTCCAAAGAAAGATTATAAATTCCAGATGGCAAATTATTAACATTTGATAACCAACAATAATCACAATAAGAATAGTTGTATAATTCTCCCGTATACCTATCATAATAAGGATATGATTGAAATGTAAAATTTAGATTGATGTTTGTACTTGAATTGTTCAATTTACCAATTAAATTATGATTTTCTTGACTATAAGTAGAAACATATATATAGAAGTCACGACCAGATAAAAGATATGGATAAAAATCAATGTATTCTATTGATGGAGGTAGGGTTATATTAGAAAAAACTGTTTTTGAAATATTTTCACCACAACTTGTATTTAATGTAATAGTATAGTTTCCATAATGATGGGGTGTAAAGTAAAAATAATTGCTATCCATATAATCTCCATAAGACCAAGAGCTTTTATTTATTATAATGTATGCACCATAGCCACTCGCATTGATAATAGATTTTGTATGAATTGGTATAGTATCGTTGACTGTGAAATTTAAAGGAACGAAATTAATTGTAGTTTCGTTGAAGGTTTCATTGCCCATATAAACCCCTGTGCCTCTGAATTTTGCTGTTATGTTTTGATTGGGCAACGAATTACAAGGTAATTTTATATTAGTTGAATAACCTTCATAGCCTGATAAAGCATTACCTATTTTAGAATCATTTAAAAAAATTTCAATCATAAAACCAGGAATGTTTGTGTTGTTTACCTTAACTGTTCCTCTTACAGATGTATACCCACCTTGAACTAAGTTAGTGGAATACAATTGAACAGTTAAAAAAACATTTTTTCCGATTAAAGCTAGTGGCTGAATTATATATTTTATTTGATTATCACTTGTATCATTTACTAATATCATAAAATCAAAACTATTAACTGAGATATTAGTAATTGTTATATTGGTTTCAAATAATCCAGAGTTGTTATATAAATCTAGAGGTATCCAAACAGAATTTTCCATATAATAGGCTGATATATTTTTTATTTCAAAATTATCTGTAACATTTATACTTATGCTGTAAGGTTTATTATACTCAAAATATGGATTTGCTTCTATATGATTTAAAACTGGTGGTTGTACATCACTAGATGGAATATGAAATACTGTTTCTAATCTTATTATATTCCATACAGGATAGTTAGATGGTATTGTAATGTTAACAAAATAAGTTCCATTACTCTCAAATGAATAGTTTAAAGCCGTATGGTCCCATATACCATTAATATCTGTAATATTGGCTGAATATACAAGAGAATCATTTAAGTAAATTTGATAAGTTGGAATTAAATTTATATTAAACATAGCGGTATCTCTCCACAAGAAAGCTTTTGGTATATACCCTCTTAATAGATAGTTGCTTAACGTTATGGATTGATTGTTAACTAAAAATGATGTTGGGGTATATGGCGCTTTACCAAAACTTATTGAAATACTATCTCCTGGCAAAGGCGTTATACTGTAAAATGGATTTGTTGAATTATACCTCTCATAATGTGAAAACAAATAAGAAGAGATATAATTTATTTCCATATCATTATAAAATGACCAATTAGTTTTGTAATTTTCCGGTGACGGGATTGAACCCATTACATAGTAAGTTCTATTAAGAGGAACAGCTATTAAATTACCTATTATTATTGTTTCTTCTGTCATATTTCTAGGGACCGGTGTAAGATAAGAAAAATAATTATAAAAATCATAAGGTTTGTCGGCGGGGTAATCATAAGAGTAATTGTAAATTGCTAAATCATTAATAGAATAAGTTATATCAGTAGAAGTAGAATCATTTATGTTATGTAGCATCCAACCCAAAGAATACTGTTCTGTAGCAACAGCATAATCTTCATCACCAAGTATACAACCGCTTAACGCCATTAAAGGAATAATTAAAACCAGTAAAATAATTTTTTGAGTTTCACCGGAATACCTACATATTTCAAAATTATGTCAGTATCGTAAGAACTTTCTGGTTTATTTGATAAGTAGATTATTTGATTACCGGTTTTGAATGAAATATAAGAATAAAGAACCTTAATTGGAGTTATATCATTTAAATATGTAGAAAAGCCAAATTCAAACTCATAGATTTTAATATCTGAACCATCCAAAGCTGTTGCATTTATTACAAAGGGTCTAGAATCACTTGACAGATCTAAAGTAATGCTCACATCCTCTACAGAAGATTGAATTTTTTTCATTAAAATATAGCTTAAGGACTCATTATAATTGTCACCAATAGCATATACTGTAATATTTTTATTTGTTGGAACTTG
>JAVZJF010000069.1:0-5530 GCA_038870935.1 Candidatus Anstonellales archaeon
AATTCTTCAATTGATAGCAGTGATGGATTAGCCGTTTCTTTACATGAAATTGCTCAAAAAAGTAACGTAGGTATTGAAATATATAATATGCCTATAACAAGAGAAGCAGAATATTTTGCTAAGAAAAATGGAATAGATCCTTTTGAATTAGTGTTTTATGGAGGAGAGGAGTACATATTAATTGTCACTATAAGTGAAAAAAACTGAATGAAGCTTTAGATGAAATTAGGAAGATTAATGGAAAATTAATAAAGATAGGTAAAGTAACCGAAAATATAGGAGAAATTATTTATAGAGAGGGGGAAAAAGAGAGAACAATAGAAAAAAGGGGTTGGCAACATTTTAAATATGATTTGGAGAAATCATTATGAACGTAAAAAACATAGAGAAGGTCATAATAGTTGATGGGTATAATGATGAGCCTGCAGGATTAGGTGTTCCACCTTATTTAGATGTATATGCAAGATATGCAGCGGGAGCTATATGGATATACGATGATAAAATAAGGGTGTACTACTATACTATTGATGAAGTTCGTAAAGATTTCATAAAGTACCTCCAACTTATGAATAAGGCAGATATGCTCATAGTGCTTGGAGGGGTAAGTGTTCCAGGGAAATACTTGGGAGGGACGCCAATAACAAAAGATGAAGTTTTGAAAATAGGGTTTCTTGTTAGTAAACCTATAAAGATTTTAGGCGGCCCCTTGGCAAGATATGGTTTTTGTGGGGAAGGAGGTAAAAGAGCGCGTGAAATAAGTGAAGTCAATGATTTGTATCATCTTGTGGTGTAGGGAGATATAGAAGTTGTTTTAACAAGTTTATTTACAGAGAATCTAGATATAGATAAAGTTGATTCAAATTTAACAAGAAGTGATTACGAACTTGTGAGAGAAGTTTCTATAAGGGGTGCAAGAATAGTTAAGGAGCATCCAAATTATGGTTGGAATCTCATATGCGAAATTGAGACTTATAGAGGATGTCCAAGATTTATTGTAGGAGGATGTTCTTTTTGCGTTGAACCGCTATGGGGGTTACCGATCTTTAGACCTATAGAGCATATTGTGGAAGAGGTTTCTACATTGTATAATTTGGGGGTTAGACATTTTAGAATAGGTAGACAACCAGATATATACAGTTATTTAGCAGAAGGCGTGGGGGAGAGAGAGTTTCCTCGTCCAAATCCTGAAGCTATTAAAAAGTTATTTAAAGGTATAAGGGATGCTGCACCATACATTGATACATTACACATAGATAATGTTAATCCTGGAACTATAGCAAATTACCCAGATGAATGTAGAGAGATAACAAAGATAATTGTACAATATCATACTCCTGGCGATGTTGCAGCTATGGGAATAGAATCTGCTGATCCAAATGTTATAAAGCTAAACAATCTAAAAGTTGATCCAGAAGGTGCATTTAAAGCCATAAAGATAATAAATGAAATTGGTGCAAAGAGAGGATGGAATGGGCTTCCAGAATTATTACCTGGAATTAATTTTGTTTATGGATTAATTGGTGAAAGAGAAGAAACATATCGTCTAAACTTCGAATTTATGAAGAGAATAATGGATGAAGGACTATTGGTGAGGAGAATAAACATACGTCAATGCATTCCATTACCTGGAACTAAAATGTGGAATATTGGAGAAAAAATCATAAGGAAACACAAACATTATTTTAAGTTCTATAAAGAAAAAATTAGAAGAGAAATTGATAGACCTATGCTTAAGAAAATTCTTCCACCATATTCAATTTTAAAAAATGTATTTATTGAAGAAAACTATAAAAATTTAGCTTATGGTAGACAAGCGGGCAGTTATCCATTATTAGTTGTTATACCATTCAATCATCATCCAAGGAAATCTATAGATGTTATGATTATTGGGTATGGTTATAGATCTGTACTTGGAATACCCTTACCTATAGAAATAAATAAGTGGACAAGAAAACAATTAAATAAAATACCATGTTTCAAAGGGAAGAAAGTGTCGCAATTAATTAATCATAGACCGATCAGTAGTATTGAAAATTTAAAGAAGATAATAGGAGAATTTAATCAATTAAATGTATTAGAGAAACATATTGATTTCTCTATTTAAAATTTGGCAAATTTTAAATTTTAGATATACAAGTCAAAATATTAGGGCCCGTAGCTCAGCTAGGACAGAGCATCCTCAGATTTTAATGAGGCTCGAGCCGGCCTTCTAAGTCGGGGGTCGCGGGTTCAAATCCCGCCGGGCCCGCCAAACAACAAAATATTTGAAAATGTATTGACCAATTTAACAGACCTTAATGTATTTAGGAAACCTATTTACAAAGAAAATTTTAAGAGATGTTAAATATAAATATTATAATGACCCGCCGTAGCTCAGTGGTAGAGCATCCGGCTGTAGCGTTATGCGCACACAAGATGAGATATTAAATCATAGATGAATGTGTGCCAGCCGTAGAAACCGGAGGGGCGCCGGTTCAAATCCGGCCGGCGGGACCAAATACAAAATATTGCGGGGGTAGCCAAGCCAGGACAAAGGCGCGGGACTTAAGACCAGTAAATTGGTTAGGGCTAGAAAGTAAGAAATCCCGTCCCGAAGGGGTTCGTGGGTTCAAATCCCACCCCCCGCATTAAAATAGATTTTATGAATCCTTATTTAACGATTAAAATGTTTTTTGGGGATATTCCATGTAATTGTAAAGTGTTCATTAATGTATTTAAGAAAGTATCAAAAAACTCTTCGATGGATATTCTTCTTAAACCACGAATATGTGAAATTTTAAGGTTTATGATATCATCTGCTAGATAGTGCGTTGAGAGTATATATATGTCAGACCAACAATACCTTTTAGTACTACCATCATCATAAGAATAACGTATTTTAAATTCAAAATATAATGTCGTTTGTTTATTGGACAATTCCATTGCTATCCTATTGATTAACGATGATATGCGTCTAATGTTATGTTGAGTATGATCAGATACTTTAATCCTAGTTGAATATTTATCAAATATAGAGGATAGCGATATTTTTGCTTCACCATTAAATATATTCGGTTTGTTTGATACATAAAGAGGAATGTTTTTGGATATCCCATTAAGTAAAAATATACTTTTTATAAAGAGAAGGAGAAATTCACGTCCTATATTCTTCGATTCTATATAACATGAAAAATGATAATATTTGGGGATCTTCACCAAAATCATAAGATTCTCCTCAATATCATAATTCTTTCATTATACGAGCAAGTCTTTCAATTATTGACAATATTTCATTAATTTTATCAAAATCCTCAGTGTACTCAATACTATCAAGAAGTTTCATTATTTTAACATATATTTTTGATTTTAAGTTATCGTAAAAAACATTTTCTTTGCTTTTAATTTCAAATTTTTTTACTTCCTCTGAGGAGGTAGCACTTACATCAGCATCTGAAAAAACAGCTCTACGTTTACAAGATGGGCAAATAATAGCTCCATTCTTTAATTGAAATAGGGGCACTTTACATTCAGGACATATATATGATAACATTTTAGCACCCTCTTTAAGGAGATTAGCCATCTCTTTTATTTTTTCATCATCACTCAAAAATTACACCCATAAAAATACTTAATAAAATGAAATTATTAAGTTATTGTGGAGATCATAAGCATTATGTGGTGTATGAAGAGAGGGTGAGAAAATATGCTCTACAATAAGGTTCAACAAGCAGTAACATTACTTCAATCAATAGTGGATGATACGGGAGTTCCTAAAAATATTAGGGCTGCTGCTAATAACGCTATAAAGATGTTACAAAGTGAAAAATTAAGTCTGGGAGTAAGAGCTGCAAATGCTATAAGTATATTGGAGGATATATCGCAAGACCCAAATATGCCGTTGCATACAAGGGTTAGGTTATGGAGCATAATATCCATATTAGAAACAATAAAAGATTAGCTTCTAGAAATTGATAGTAAAAATAATAAGAGTTAAGATGTAAAAAATATAAATAGTTGAAAAATTGCCGGGGTAGCTCAGCTTGGAAGAGCGGCGGGCTGTTAACCCGTTGGTCGCAGGTTCGAGTCCTGCCCCCGGCGTCAAAAGTATTATTTAAATAAACGCTTTAATTATAATGTATTGTGTAGGGCCCGTAGCTCAGCTAGGTAGAGCGCCCGGCTCATAACCGGGTGGTCGTGGGTTCAAATCCCACCGGGCCCATAGCTATCCCCATTTTAAAGTAAAAAATAAATAGTTGAGAATTATGGATATGGTTAGGTGAGTGTTATGAGTGTATATGGTGGGCAACCAATATTATTACTTAAAGAGGGAACTTCAAGAACTATAGGTAGAGATGCATTAAGAGCAAATATTATGGCTGCAAGAATATTATCTGAAACTGTTAGAACATCACTTGGTCCTAAGGGTATGGATAAGATGCTTGTTGATAGTTTTGGAGATATCGTTGTAACTAATGATGGTGCTACTATTCTTAAGGAGATGGATGTTCAACATCCAGCTGCTAAGATGATGGTTGAGATTTCAAAGGCTCAAGATGATGAAGTTGGTGATGGAACAACAACAGCAGTAGTATTAGCAGGAGAACTACTAAAACAAGCAGAAGAACTACTCTTACAAGATATACATCCTACCATTGTAATCGAAGGATATAAAAAGAGCATGGAAAAAGCGATACAGATACTTAATGAAATAGCTGAAGAAATTGATCCTAGAAATAAAGAGATCCTTAGAAAAATAGGGAAGACAACTCTTGCAAGTAAAGCGTTAGTTATGGCAGCATTAGAAAAACTAACAGATATGGCGATAGAGGCAGTATTACAAGTTGCAGAAGAAAAAGAGGGAAAAATGATTGTAGATATTGACAATGTAAAAGTTGAGAAAAAAGAAGGTGGATCATTAAATGATACAACTCTAGTTTATGGTGTTGTTTTGGATAAGGAAGTTGTTCATCCTGGTATGCCTAAGAGGGTTGAAAAAGCTAAAATCGCGCTATTAGACTGCCCATTGGAGGTAGAGAAAACAGAAATAGATGCTGAAATTAGAATAAATGATCCTGAACAAATGAGAGCCTTCCTAGAAGAAGAGGAAAGAATTCTTAAGAAGATGGTTGATAAGATTAAGAGTGTTGGTGCTAATGTTGTTTTCTGTCAGAAGGGTATTGATGATGTAGCTCAGCATTTCCTAGCTAAGTATGGTATCCTTGCTGCAAGAAGAATAAAAGAATCGGACATAGCCAAATTGGCTAGGGCTACTGGTGCAAGAATAGTGACAAGTATTGATGATATTACTGAGGGAGATCTAGGATACGCTGAATTAGTTGAAGAAAGAAAAATTGGGGAAGACAAAATGATTTTTGTGGAGGGTTGTAAGAATCCGAAGTCTGTTAGCATATTAATTAGAGGAGGATCAAAACACATAATAGATGAGGCAGAAAGATCATTCCATGATATTTTATGTGTTATAAGAGACATATTACAAGAGCCTAAGGTTCTTGCTGGTGGTGGAGCACCAGAAATAGAAGTTGCAAAAGGA
>JAVZJF010000070.1:0-3315 GCA_038870935.1 Candidatus Anstonellales archaeon
CATGGGGTCTAAACTTTAAAGGAAGAAACAGAACGCTATTGGTAAATCTAGATAAAAGGGATGATGAAATAGCACTTGAAATCGCCTCTTTCCTGGAAGAAGCTAAAAATCAACCTAAACCAAAAGTTCAAAATTGGAGCGAAATAATTTACAATTATATAAAAATGTTATATAGTTAGTCAATAAAAAGCTTCATTTGTTCTACAACAAAAATAACTTTTATTATAAAAATCGTTTTATAGTTTTTTCTCATTTTCTAAAAATTACGAAGGTGCTATTTTAATGAAAATATTTGTTTGGTGGGTTGTGAAACTGTTCGCCATAACTTATAGATCCCTCTTTTTTTGGTGCAACTATGTTATATTGCCTACCTTTTGGGGTTGTCGTTTTATTTTGCCTAAAAAGGGTTTTTCAAGTTATCTTCTTCTGTCTATAATGAGTGGACTATATGAATTAGAATGGCGATCATATTTTGATAGATTTATAAGTTCATGTGATATTTTCGTGGATGTCGGAGCCGCTGCTGATGGTTATTATTCACTAAGGGCATTTAAAAAGAATGGTAATATAAAGTCGTTTGCCATTGAACCTGTTCGATTTGAATTAAGTTTTTTGGTTAAAAACATAATAATTAACGGCGCTGTCGGAAAAATTATTCCTTTGAAAGTAGCATTAGGTCGTGATAATAAGGAAATAATGCTTAATAATGAAAGAACTTATATGGCGACCTTAGACAGCCTTGCGGAGAAACTAAATTTACCAAAAGTAGATGTGATTAAAATAGATGTAGAAGGTATGGGATTAAATGTCCTCCTAGGGGCGATGAAAATTATAATTAAGAATAAGCCCATAATATTCTTGGAAGTTCATAACAAATTTGAAGAAGAAGCTTTGCAACTTCTAAAGTCAAAGGGTTACCATGCAATTTTAAGAGGTAAAAAATTTATTATTTTTATACCAGAAAATTTGGATCTAACTGCTTAATATTTATGGTAATTGTGAATAATACTAATGTCAGTAAATAAGACTTATTTAAATAATATCCTTTTTTAGAAAAATTGATTATGAGGGAAGTGCTAATACTAACTCACGAATATCCCCCCTATATATTTGGGGGAGTTAGTTCATATATGAAGGAGATGGTTAAGTTTTTATCTTTAAAGGGCTTTAAAGTACATGTTGTTACTGGCCGAAGTGATAGAAAAAGTTTAAGGGTAGAATCATTAAAAAATATTACATTTTATCGTATCTATTTTCCTGAGGTACCAATTAGAAGTATTTGGTATTCTTATTTTTCAAAGGAAGTTGTTTTAAAAATAATTGAGAAAGTTGATGTAATTATAGCTAATGCTCTTGATACCTTTTTCTTATATCGTATATTAAATTGTTATAAACAAGGCCAATTAAAAAAGAAAATTATCACATTACATCATGGTAGCTTAGAATCCATTATTAAATATTATAAAAATGTGACATTGAAGGATCAGATAGAAAATCTTAATTTGTATGAGCTTTTATATTACTCAATGTTACCTATATATCGAATACTTCTTCAAAAAGATCTATCTCAATCTACCAGACTTATTACGGTCGCAAGACATGTTGTTGATGAACTGGCATCAGAATTTCCTGACATGTCACATGAAATAATATCAAAAAGCTCAGTAATATATGGTGGAATAGATTTTAATACCCTTTCAAAATTTAGAACAAAATTTCGAAATTCATGTAATAAGAACGTTATTATTTACGGATATGTGGGTCGTCTTTTTTTACTTAAAGGTGTTAAATATGCAGTTGAAGCATTTGAGTTAATACAAAGGCATTTTTCTAAAAACTCTGAAATGTGGATATTTGGAGAAGGCCCTCTAAAAAAGTGGATAAATAGATATGCCAAAACTAAAGAATTGAATATAAAAACCTTTGGTCATTTGCCACAAGTAAAGCTCTACACATTAATCTCAAAGTATGTAGATGTGATGATATTTCCCAGTTTATACGAAGGTTGTCCATATACTATTTTAGAGGCTAATGCTTTTGGTGTTCCTGTAGTTACTTGGGACTTGTCATGGTCAAGAGAATTTATAATTAATGGGACTAACGGTTTCCGAGTTAAACATTCCTCTATTGACGACCTAGCTACATACAGTATTAAAGCATTGGATTTGAAAAATAAGGAAGCTGTAGTGTTCAACTCAGCAAAATTCGATAAAAATAAGACCTTTACGGGCTTAGTTGAACTCTTCTAACAAATTGATATGTTGATGTACGAAATATTAATAATTATACAAGAATTTTTTATAAAATTTGTTAATTTAAATAGTCTTATAAACAGAATATTAATTATTATATGTGAGTCTGATAAAGTCAATCAAGGAAGTAATAAGAGCAAAAATTATAAAAATTTGTGTATATATGGTTTATAATTTTGATTTAGGGTAATTGGTATTTGAAATGCTCCAAATTAAATAAAGTAATGCATTTACGCATTCTAATTTTTATTATCCTGACTCTAGTTTCAATATCTTATTTCTTATATATTTCAACATACTCTACTTTATTCCTAGAATCGTGGGTTCTTGAAAGCATTGAGATTCCTACCATTTTTCTATTATCAGTGCTGATTCCAATATCATATTTATTATTTAAAAAACACATATCTAATACCCTATTCTATTTTACTATAATAATTTTTGTATTGGTGTATTTACCTATAGTGAAATATTCTAATTATTTAGAATGTTACGGGGCATATGATTCGTTAGCTCATTATTCATTTGCTCTAGGTTTATTAATTAATGGTTTTATACAACAGAGCGGATCTATCTATTCTAATTACTACAATTATCACGCAGGAAATGGACTGTTGCCAGTTTTCCTTTCAATAGTTATGGCCATGCCATTAGGTTATTCTATGTTGGTAATTCTAATCATTTCTTATTTTGTTTATATTGCGAATTTACTTTCCCTTATAAAAAAATGGTGGGTAGATACTGAAATAGAATCATATAGTTCTTTCCTTATTATATCCATGTTGTTGTCATTCTTATTTGTTTGGTGTTACTACCTGGGTATTACAATTTCTTATGCGTTTATCTCTATTATTTTATACTTCCTTGTAAAGTGGATTATATTAAATAAAGGAAAAATGGAAAAGAACTCCTATACAATATTTATAATAGTTTACTTTGGACTTACCCTAACACATTTAAGTTCTGCAAGTATTATCACACTATATATGTTAATTCTTGTTATCTTTCTAATCTTATTTAGAAAAACACTAATTCACAAAAAGCACATTAAATTTTTAATAAA
>JAVZJF010000071.1:0-2810 GCA_038870935.1 Candidatus Anstonellales archaeon
AGAGAGAGCGGTCACTGCTCTTCGAAAGATGTATGATTATTATGAGAATCTTAATCACAGGCTGTCCAGGAACAGGAAAAACTAGTATTTCTAAATCTCTTATAAAAGGTTTGAAAAGGTTAGGCAAAGCCCAGAAAGCCCAGAGAAAAGCCAAGAGAAAGAAATTAAGTGTAAATAAGAAAGATTTAATAAAACCCACTTTACTCGAAATTAATAAAATTGCTGATGACTTCGGATTGTATGAGTTTTTTGACGACTCGTTAGAGAGTAAAGTGGTTAACATAAAGTCATTGGAGAATATTTTGAACGAGGTTTTAGAAATTGAAGAAGAAAAATATAATTATATAATAATTGAAGGCCATTTAGGAGTGGAAATAAAGATTAGAAAGGTTGATTATGTGTTTGTGTTGCGAACAAATCCTTTGGAATTAGAGAAAAGATTAGAAAAGAGAGGATACACTAAGAGGAAGATATCTGAAAATATAAACGCAGAATTAGTTGATTATTTTACGATAAAGGCAGAGAAGCTTTATGGAAGGAATAAAGTATTTGAAGTTGATACAACTACTAATAATGCAAGTGAAAACGCAAAAAAAATTTTAGAAGTAGTTTTAGGTAAAAAAACAAAAAAAGAGAGAAAAAGAATATCTTGGTCTTTTATTTTTGAAAGAAACTTAGATTTTGTTGTTAGACACAACAAGGTTTAAGCTTACTTCATATGGTATTTGGTATTGATTATTTTGCCAGTACTTTTGTCAGAACATCGACCATTCTGCAGGAGAATCCCCACTCATTGTCATACCAAGCAAGTACTTTGACCATATTGCCAATCACATAAGTGCTTTGAGCATCAAATATTGAAGAAACTTCAGTATGCACTACATCAGAACTAACTATAGGGTCTTCAGTATATTCCAAGACACCTTTTAAGGAAGTTTCAGCTGCTTTCTTCATTACAGCATTAACTTCTTCTTTTGTTGTTTGTTTTTTTACATTAACTACTAAATCGACTATTGAGCCACAAGGAACAGGAACTCTTAATGCAAGTCCATCCATTTTACCCTTTAGAGAAGGAATAACCAATCCTATGGCTTTAGCTGCTCCAGTTGTTGTTGGTATAATATTTTCAGCTGCAGCCCTTGATCTTCTTAATTCTTTTTTATGTGCGACGTCTAAGACCATTTGGTCATTAGTATATGCATGTACTGTAGTCATGAATCCTCTTTCTATTTCAAAGTTTTCGTGCAAAACTTTAGCTACAGGGGCCAAACAATTTGTTGTACAAGAACCATTGCTTATCACAGTATGCTGTTTAGGGTCATAAATTTCATGATTTACCTTATAGACTATAGTAACACAATCTTTATCATTATCTGAATACTTTGCAGGTGCAGAGACAAAAACTTTTTTAGCACCTGCTTGAAGATGCACTCTGGCTTTTTCAGCACTTGTAAATGCTCCTGTACATTCTAAAACTACGTCAACATCATTTTTTTTCCACGGCAATTTAGTCGCATCAGGTTCAGCCAAGAAAGGTATTTCGTAATCACCGATAACCAAATTATTGTTTTTTGCTTTTACTTCGCCATTAAATCTTCCGTGCACAGTGTCGTATTTTGTGAGATAAACTGCGCCTTCCAAACCAGACAAATCATTAATTGCTTTTACCTCGACACTTTTCCCCAAGAGCTTTTTCTCATACAATATTCTTAAAAGACTTCTTCCTATTCTTCCGTAGCCATTTATAACTACATTTATTTTTCCCATAAAATCTACCTCTTAGTTTAAGTTGAATAAATTTCAGCATTTAATTTTTTAATACATGAGTAAGGCGAATGAGATCAAAAGCAAAGAATTAAAAACATTTTTCATAACAGGTTAACTTTATATTAATATGTCTAAGTGTGATTGTGATATTTATGATTTGTGAAGTAACAAAGAAACATGCATATTTTTTGCAGAAGTGTAATTATTGTGGGAGGAAAGTAAGTTATTATGGAATAAAGAGTAGTAAAATAGTTGATAAAAAAAAGAGATTAATTATTTGTAAACTATGTTGGTCATTTTTACCGTCAAGAAAGGCATTTAAGTCTGCTTAGACTTTTTTATGCCTTTACTTGTCTTTTATTGCCTTTATTTGAATAGTAATTCTCTTATTTTTTATTTCCCACTTTTTTTCGAAGCAATTATCTAAACTTTTTTCAGAGAATATACCGTTAACTTCCTCTTCTATAAATTGAATTAACTTTTTAATTTCGTTTAGCTCTTCATCTATTAAATGGAATTTTATTTTATCAGATTGATTTAGTTTCATTTCTTTTCTCATTTCTTGTATTCTTCTGATAATTTCGCGTGCAAAACCTTCTAATTGTAACTCTTTAGTGATCTGTTTATTTAGTAAGACTACTCCATATTTTGTTATTATTCCCACATGATGAGGATATGTTATCTCTTGTTCAAAGAAATTAAGATTAATTTTATTATTTTCAATTAGATAATAACCATTATCTATTATTTCTTTAACAATTTCGATTATTTTTTCACGAGCTTTCAAGTCATGATTAAGCTTATTTAAAATTTCATTATTTCTTTCTTTGAAAACTGCCCCAAATTCATTTGTCTTGGGTTTAAGCGATAACTGAATTTTTTCATCAAGAGTATTTGTTATTTTAATATCTTTCACATTAGTTAGTTCTGATATAATTGATTTAGTATCATTCAAAAGAGATATTATTTGCTCATTGAATGTAATAAAGATTGCATTTTCTAATGGCTGACGAACATTAACGTTTAATTTATTCCTCAAATTG
>JAVZJF010000072.1:0-5437 GCA_038870935.1 Candidatus Anstonellales archaeon
AATTAGTTATAACTAGTCTGTAATAACTTGCAAAATGGTAGTTAATATTATCAAGAATCAAAACAGCTGTATTAATAAAAGGAGAACTATCAGGCAAAGTAAAATTGGAACTTATGCTAAACAATGAAACTAAAATTACTAATTGTATGAGTGAATTACCTAATTCAACAAATTCGTTTTTAGCTATTTGTTCTAACTGCATCATCCCAAGACCCTTAGCTACCATGTAAGTTAGAACTAACGCAAAAAATACTGTTAATAAAATTAGTGGGAAACAAACAGTAAACGAATTTGGTACATTTGGTATAATCTGGTTAAAATTTTGTGGAATATCTGTATCAATAACGTTTAAACAAAATGCTCTTCCATTGGCATCAACCTTACATGTATCTCTACATTCATTTATTATATATCGTATATTATTTCCATCACAAGTTGCTTCTAATATTCTATTTGTTCCATCGTTTGTACATTGATCCTTATAGTATGTAATCATACCGTTCTGTGTAATCTTTACTTGGCCTGGAATTCCATAGAAGTTTCCATTATCTGAATCGCTGCAGGTTTTAGAAATTGAATTGCATGTAAAATATGAATAATCCAAGGTATATGGGCATTTAGTTCCAACTTGACAAGGTATTTGAATTTCTTTAACTGGTCCGTTCGGTGATAAACACTGATAAGAAATAATGGCCAATTCATTTGGTGCACAATGTTCTCTGTATTCAATACTTTGAAATCTAACAATTTTTCTACCATCAGTATCAAAAAATTCAATACATTGCGATGGACTATTCATAAACGTTGGATTGCCTAAATTGTTTAAACTACAAAAAGAACCAACATTTCCAAAATAGATCTTTGATTTAATTAGTTTGCCTTCGCAAACATATTCTGTTACTTTAGCTCTTTGATTTCCATTTGGATCTGTAATTATTTCACACTTGTCAGATAAAGTAACTGTTCCATTCTTGGAATAACCATCTGCATATGGATTATCACCATCTGAATCCAAACAATCAATACACATACCATTTAAACAAAATAAATCATATGAAGCACAATCAATATTTGATGATTTAATCTCGTTGTTTTGACAATAATATTCAGTTAATATGTTATTTGTACAAAAATCCTCTACAGGAGAGGGATTTGTCAAATAATTACCATCAACCATTAAACCTGTTATTCCTTTTTCATCTATAACCATACCTGCATCTGAATCTGAGCAAGTTATTTGCTTACAAGCTCCAAAAGAACATACATAATCATCAGGGCACGTAATTATTTCTTCCTTGACAGTCAACTTACTTGGACTTTCACAATAATATTCCTTAACCTTTTTAGAATCTATACATTCATCACTAAAAATATCTGTTGTCCCAGAAGCACTTATTGCATAAACAATTCCGTAAGTAAAAGCATCTTTACCATTGTCATTTTCAATACACATGTCCCCTGAAGAAGGAACACATTTGCCATCATCACATAAATGCCCTTCTTCACATGATAAACGTTTATACTTAACAAAAGTGTTATCACAAATAGCTTCATCAACCTTTGTTGGGTCTGAAGGAACGCATTTGTCTTCTAAAGTATTGGTAATGTTATATGCAGCTCCAAAAATGTTTACATTTTCCTCATCTGAATCAGTACATGATGGAATTACACAAGCACCATTATTACAAATGTAATTGTTAGGACATAACATTGAAAAGAAACTTATACTATTATCATCAGGATTATCTTCGCTGTTAATACAATAGTATTCAATAACCTTTCTTATATCTGCTGGATCACAAGAATCTGAAAATGTATTAGTACCATTTGTAGTAGTTCCAGGTTTTAATAATGGGTTTTCTTCATTTGCATCTGAATCTGTGCATTGATTAATTCGAATACATTCTTTTTTTTGTTGATCACATCGATAACCAGGTTGACATGTTACTATCTTGGTTAAAACTTCATTATTGTTTCCACAATATGAATAATTTAAATTGTTAGAATCAATACAAAAGTCTTGAAGTGTAACTGTCCCATTAGTAGTTTTTTTTTCTGCCTCAATCCTCGTACATTGATCTCCAATTACACATTTTCCATTCAAACATACTTGATTACTATCACAAGTCAAAACCTGTGTTTGAATAATTGTACCTGATGAAGGACAATAAGTTTCATTAACCCTATTAATGTCAACACATTTATCAAAAATTGTGTGAGTAGAATTTGACGTAGAACCATTTACTAATTTGTTTAAACCATTATCTGAGTCTATACATTGGTTTTGAAGATTAACACATCTCCCATCGTGGCAAATATAATCTAATGGACAACTATATTCACTATACACTGGATTGTCATTTGAACACATTGCTTCTTTAAGCATTTTACCTCCTTCAACAACACAGTAATCAGATAATATTATTGAACCTCTGCCTGCTTGGCCAACACTATAAAGATAATTGTTACCTTCATCAGTGTCTATGCATCTATCATTTAATTTACAAACTCCTTTACTGCAAAAATAGTTATCTCCACAATACGTAATTTCAGTATATGCTTTGCCATTATTGCAATAACCCTCGATTACGTGTGTTAAATTATAGCATATATCTCTGTAACCATCATTTAAAGCAACTGTTTCTCCGTAAGATGTTAATACTTTGCCGTTGTCAGTATCAATACATTGGCCTTGTTGTAAAGGCACACACATACCGTCTTGGCAGATATGATCGTTTTGATAACAATCATAAAGACTACTAGTTGGCTGATCAAATGAGCAATATGTCTCATTAATAGTAGTCAAATTATAGCAAGAATCCTTTAAGATTACATTATCCTTTTTTACTTCACCATACTGCTCTATGTGTATTCCGTTATCAGTATCTGCACATATATTGTAAACACATTGCCCGTTTAAACAAGCGCCCAAATTACAACTGATATTTGTTGTTTGAACAATGTTATTTGAACAGTAGTACTCACTTACATGAGAAACATTGGCACAATAATCAAAATAATCAATAGAATTGTATGTGACTTTTCCTAATCGATCCTTATCAATACCATCTGTGTCACTACATGTAACTATTTGTTCACATTTACCTTGAAAACATTGATAACCCTGAGGGCAATCCTGCTCAATAATTTGAACTGTGAAACCATTACAATAAGCCTTTCTATAACGATTTTGACTTATGCAAGTGTCTGTAAAAGAAAATCCTGAAGAATTACTTGTTGTTCTTTGATTATACAAATCTATTGCAGTAGGTCCATTACAATAACCACAAAATGCAGGATTGCCAGGATAACCTAGCCACGTAGCACAAGAATAATCTTGATCACATACAAGAATAGTCTCTTTTATTGTTTTATCTGGATTGCAAGAATATTCTTTTATTTTTGAAGAATCTACACAAACATCATACTTAGTTTGTGTTTCGTTACTTGTTGTTCCAGGAACATTCTTGCTGATTCCATTATCACTGTCTGTGCAAACAACTTCTCTGCACCTCCCATTTTCACAAATTTTTCCTGCAGGGCAAACCATCTCAATTGATTGAATGTTGTTATAGGCGTCACAATAATATTCACGAATGTTTTGTCCAACACAAACATCAAAAATCTCAGAGTTACCTTTTTTCACAAAACCTGCAGTATCTGTATTTATGCCGAAGTCACTATCATAACATCTATTAATATCTACACACTGCCCATCGTCACACATATAGCCAGAAGGACAATAAACAAATTCTGAACCTAAATTTACATCGACATTACCTAGAGAATCTGTCTGATAATAACAAAAATATTCTAATAACTGAGCTTGAGAACAAGAATCAAAATAATTGTATCCATTAAAAGTCACTTTTCCTTTTGTAAAATAATTTTTTCCACCATCATCATCACTACACGAATTAGAGTTACTTAAACAGTAAGAAGTGCCATCTGAAAAACTCTTACATTGATAACCTGGTTGACAACTAATACCTTCACTAACAAGGTAAAAATTTGCAGTGTTAGGATTAGTACCAATTAAACAGTTATTCATACATAAGCAATAATAAACTCTTGAACAGGTATTAGAATAAATAACACCATTTTGAACTATTTTACCTGCTGTTGTTGATGTAATTTTAGGATAAATAAGATAGTAATTAACTCCAAAGAACCATACTGATTTAATCTCTCTTTCATAACCAGTAGCCACATCACATGCTGAAAAAGTTACCTTAAATAAGTTTAAAGAACTATAAACAACTAAAAGTATGAATAACAAATGCCAATTTAAAATGAGCTTAATTTTCACTCACCCACAAACAAAAAATCCATATATATTAAGAAGTTGAAAATTATATAGGTTATCGTATGAATATTAGAAGTTTGTTGAAGAAGAATAAAAAACTTTTCTCTCTTTCAAAAGCCTTTGACTTGAGCTTAGAAGTTTTGAAATTTGACATTGAAGAAGTTATTAATGAAGTGGGAAAAAAGATTTCAAGAAAGCTTAATGAGAAACAATTCAAAAAGTATCTAATTCTAATAGGACCAGGAAACAATGGCTGTGATGGATTAGCTACTATAAAATTTTTAAAAACAGAAAATAAAGTACAGGTATATTTATATGAAAATGGAAAAAATTTCAAACATCTAAACAAAAAATTCTTGAAGAATTTGAGAAATAAAATCGAATTAATTAGTTTAGAAAAAATAAAAACTTATGAATATGATTGTATAGTTGAAGCATTTTTTGGTACAGGATTCAAAGGAAATTTAAATTCTGAAGCCACTGAAGTATTAAAGATTTGTAGCAGAAAAAACGCTTTCAAAATTTCGATTGATGTTCCTGTGAAAAATTTCAAAGCTGATTTGACTTATTCAATAAATGAGAAAAAAGCCAAAAATGCTGAACTAATTATATTATCAGCTTATGAAAAAATGGAAAACGAATACATTAGTTTTTTGGATTTGTTAAAGATAAGAACTTTTGAAAAAGAAAGAAAATGTTTGAATGGTAAATTATTAATAATTGCAGGTTCAGCTAAATATTTAGGATCATTATATTTTGCTAGTTATTGTGCCTCACAATTCTGTGATTTAGTTTATTATCATTGTCCTGAACAAAAAAACAATATGGCTAATGAAATACCAGAAGCAATTCCATTAAACGATTTACATGAAATAAAACAAAAAATTAAAGAAAATTATTTTGATGCAATATTAGTAGGTCCTGGACTAACAAAAGAAAAAAAGAAAGAATTAGAAGAAATATTAGACCTATGCTTGGAAAAAAGAATTAAATTAATTTTAGATGCTTTTGGAATTGACATGATAAAAGAAAAAGTTTTGAATGAAAAAGTATTAATAACACCACACAGAGGAGAATTTAAGCGAGTTTTTGAAAAAGAAGCTAATTTGGAATCATTAAAAGAGATTACAA
>JAVZJF010000073.1:0-5351 GCA_038870935.1 Candidatus Anstonellales archaeon
GGGGAATATAAATAACTCCAATACATCATATTAAATAAAAACAACCACATACAAACAACTACACACCATTTCTAAAAATAATAAAATAATTAGATAAATTAATGTTT
The DNA here is from genome assembly GCA_038870935.1 of Candidatus Anstonellales archaeon. Classification (GTDB taxonomy): domain Archaea; phylum Micrarchaeota; class Micrarchaeia; order Anstonellales; family SKW190; genus SKW190. Next base: position 108 of record JAVZJF010000073.1, read on the forward strand.
GAAATGCCTGACGTTAGTGAAGTACATAGTGATCCCTAATTCTTCAGCTTTTTTGATTATCTTTTCGTCATTTACAGACCCTCCTGGTTGAAGTAGAACCTTTACATTATTTTGTGCTATTAATTCTAGCGTATCTTCAAAAGGTAAAAACGCATCACTTGCGCAAATAGAATTTTTTAATACGTGTTTGAAAATTTTTGCTTTTTCAATAGCAATTTTTGCTGCGTCAATACGGCTTGTTTGCCCACTTCCTATCCCGATTGTTTGGTTGTTATTTGTAATAACTATAGCATTACTCTTAGTATTTTTACAAACTATCCAAGCAAGAAGTGCATCTACAATTCTTTCTTTAGAGAGTTTTTCCCCACATATTAATTTAAAGTCTTCAAACTTTTCTTTTACAAAATCATAATCTTGTTTTAAGAAGCCATTTAAAACATATTTGTACTCGAATTTTTGGTTATTCATATATGTTTCAAAGTTTTTTATTTCAATAATTCTTCTGTTTTTTTTCTTTCTAATTAATTCAAGTGCTTCTTTTTCAAATTCTGGAGCAGCGATTACGTCAATAAATGCACTTTCGAGTTCTTTGGCAGTTTGTAAATCAACTTTTCTCGTGAATCCTATTACTCCACCAAAAGCAGATACAGGATCTGAAGAAACAGCTTTCAAATATACTGTTTTTGTTGACTCACTATAAGTATCTATGGCAACACCGCATGGGTTATTATGTTTAATAATTGCACAGCAATTGAAATCTTTTAAATCATATAATAATTTTATCAGAGCATCAAGGTCAACGTAATTGTTATATGACATGGCCTTGTTGGAAGTGACTTGAAAGTCAAAAATAGAACTAAATTCAAAAGAATTTTGCTCTCTTTTCTGAACAATCTTAAAAGCTAATGCTTTTTGATGATAATTCTCACCATACCTTAATTCAATATCCATTTTCTTTAGGGTTAGTAATTCATAATCATTATTAAAGTATTGGGCAATTTCTTTTTCGTATTCATATGTATAAAAAAAAGCTTTTTTCATCAGTTGTTTTCGCAATTCTATATTATCAGAACATTTTAGAACTTCTTCTAAGTCATTTTCATCAATAATCACGTAAACATGTTCATAATTTTTTGCGGCTGCTCGTATAAGAGATACTCCACCAATATCAATCATCTCAATTAAGTTTTTTTCAATTCTTTGATCTTTTGAATTTTCAAGTTTGTTTTTGATTTCATGGAAAGGATAAAGGTCAACAAAAACTATTTTAAAAAAAGGTAAATCCATTTCTTTTAATACAGCAAAATCCTCTTTTGTATTTGCTAAAATAGAGCAGTAGATTTTATGATGAAGAGTTTTAATTCTACCATTAAAAAAATCAGAGAATCCAGTTATTTCCTTAACTGAATGTAAATTATTAAATAATGTTTCAGAGATTTTATTAGAAAAAGCTTCATTGAATTTATTAAATGTCCCGTCAGTAGTATATACAATAAAATTTGAATTCAGGAGCTTTTTTATGACTCTAAGAGCCTTTTCTTTATCAAAAGAAGCAAATAATGCGTATATATTAGAATATTCAATCAAATATATTATCCTATTTATTACTTTAATAGAAAAACTTTTAAACAAAACAAATATTAGAAGCTTTGTGTAGATATTAAATCCTTTTGTATTAATGATTATTCATGGCGATTAATAATAAAGTATTCAAATATTTAATTGAAGGTTTACAAGTAAAGAAAGGATTGCTTTTTGTTTTGATAGATCCCATAGACCATAAAGATTTAAATTCATGTACAAAAATTGCAAAAATTGTTTCTGAAAACGGAGCAGACGCTATTCTTATAGGTGGAAGTATTGGAGTACAAGGCAAGCTCTTAGATGATGTTGTTAAAAATATTAAGGAGGTTATCAATGTTCCTGTGATTCTATTTCCAGGGAATATTGGTACGATTTCGCAGTATGCCGATGCAATATATTTCATGTCAATGTTAAATTCGAGGTCTGTTTATTGGGTTACTACTGCACAAATGCAAGCTTCGTTATATATAAAATCAGTAAATGTTGAACCTTTATCAGTTGCATATTGTGTTGTTGAACCTGGTGGCACTGTAGGTTATATTGGTGATGCAAACTTAATACCTAGGAATAAACCTCAAATCGCAGTATCATATGCGGTTATGGCGCAATTCTTAGGATTTAAGTTTTTTTTAACTGATTCAGGTTCTAATGCACCGTTGCCTGTATCAGAAGAGTTTGTAAGTATAGTTTCTCGGGAAATTAATATTCCGTATATTGTCGGAGGAGGAATAAAAACAAGCGAACAAGCCTATAACTTAATAAAAGCAGGCGCGGATATACTGCAAATAGGAACAGCTTTTGAAAATTTAGACGATATACAAAAAATAAAGGATCGTGTAATTCAATTTTCAAAAGCAATAAAAGAAGCAGGAAAAACAAAAAAAGATAAAGAATATAAAGTTTAAGAAAGTGATTTAATCAAGTGAAGGATTTTTCTTTTCCAAATCCACTACGATTATGTCACTTACGCTTTTTACACAAGAATAAAGAATACTCTTATCACGTAAAACGGCTTTTATCTCTTCACCCGAGAGACCAGTTAAATTTTCAAGAGATATTCTTATCACTTCACCTTTTTCTAAATCTATTATAAAATCTTTTGCCTGACCGATGTATTTTCCTTTGTCTGTATATATATCCATCCCATACAGGTTAGAAATTTTCATGCTCATAATTATCCCTTGTTTAATTGTTCTGCAATTATTATGTAGAGAATATTTAAATATTTATGTTTTAGCTAGTATAGTATGGATAAGACCTACAGTGAATGGAATAAAATAGACGAGTTTCTTAGTCAAGAGCGTGCAAAACTTATACTTAACAATCTCAATTTGCTTAATGAGCACAAAATTACTGTAGTCGATGTAGGTTGTGGTATGAGGAGTAAAGTTTTACATTATCTTAACAACTCTAATAAACTTTTTCGAGGAATAGGTTTAGATAGAAATACAAAAACAAGAAGGGAAGGCTTAATAGAGTATTTCGAATGTGATGTAGAAAAACAAGAGTTTCCTATTAGTAATAATTCAGTAGATGTTGTAATATCATTGGCAGTTTTGGAACATCTTGTTTTTTTTGAACACACTCTGAAGGAAATATATAGAATTTTGAAATATAATGGGACGTTCCTTTTTACGACTCCTTCTCCACAATCGGATATTGTTTTAAGAGCACTTGCTAATTTAAGAATAATCTCTAAAAAAGAAATAGAAGATCATAAGTTATATTTTACAAAACAAGGGTTATATTCAATATTAAATAAAGTTGGATTTAAATACATTGAAATTAAATACTTTCAGCTTGGTTTTAATCAAGAAGGAAAAGCGATAAAATAAAAAGTATTTTTATTTTAACTTAATCATATTCAATATACTGCTTATTCCTTCAGTTTGATACCATACTTTGGTTGGCCCATATAGTTTAAACACTATACCTTCTGAGGAGAAAAATTTACTTACTATCCCTTTACCTATGATTTGTTTATCTATCCTTGTTTTGTCATATGTTGCTAAGAAGGCAGAATTATCGATATAGATGTGTTCATTCTCTTTTAATTCTTCCATAAAAACAGCTTCTCCTCCTGCCAAATAAAGTTTACCTTTACCTTCTGCTTTTAAGAACATTAGCCCAGAGCCTGCAAATACTGATGTGAGGTATCCTATATCTGCAGATAGACTAATATTACCTGTATGGGCTAAATATGAACTATCTGCTATAATTAGAGATCCATCAACTTGAATTTCAACGATTTCACTAGGAAAAAGAGTTCCCAGAATAACTTCGGCATTTTCAGAAACACAAGTAACTTTGTTGATGAAAACGTTTTCTCCTCCAAAAACTCTTAAAGCACTTTTAATAATCCCTCCGTGTAAAACACTTTCTATTTGAGTTTCGCCTTTGATAGATACAATTGATCCTGTTTTAGCATAAAAAATATCGCCTTTACTGCAAAAAGCTTTAATTACGTGGCCTAGCGATAATTTAAGAATATTTAATCGAGGCTCCATAGAAAATAGTATTTATAACAGTACTTTTAAACGATACCTATTTATTTATATATATTTTACCACATATATTGATTTGTATTGTGAAAGTTAAAAGTCGTTGAAAGGTGTTTAAATGGCCTTTATTGAGACATTGTTAATGTCATGGAAAACTATTTTAGAATCAGTAGCATTATTAGTTTCCCTTATTTTGATTCTATTAGGAGGAATTGTATATGGGATTTCTTTGTCTCAGCCTTCAGATAAGAGAGGGAAATTACAAGGAATAGGTCTTGGTATGATTTTAGGTGGTATTGTTGTAGCAGCAATTACAGGTGCAGCTGTACTGATAAGAGATACTAGCATGAATTTGCTTAAGCCATAGTTTGTTTATCTCATTTGTGATGGTTGAATGTTAGAAATTTCTACCATTGCCTTGAGTGTAATTATTATTTTTTTTGGATGCGTTCTTGGAATAGGAATAGCTTTTGATAACAAGCAATTGAAAGATTTAGGTAAAGAAGAATTGTTTCAGGCAATTTTAAACGCTTCCATTATAGGAGTAATTGCATTAATATTATCATTTTTACATTCTTTTTCAATAATTTGCAATACTTTACCAATAACTGAATTAAATTCGTATATATTGAATGAAACTTTCGCAATTAATATTTCAAATATCGATGTGACTAAGAGTAATGACTGCTCTATTGTTAAACTTTTATCGGTTATGAATGATTTAACCATTCTCATTAACTCTATTTATTATGAAATGGCTTATATCTCTTCTTTAAATATTAATATTGAACATTTATCTGCCATGCCTTTCAAAGGTCTTTCACTAATGCTTATTAACACTGAAGAAAAAATGAAAAACATAAGTTTTATGTATAGTATTATTTTGTTTTTTTCTAAATTATCTTCATCTATATTAATTTCATTAATTGATTATTTATTGTTAATCGGAATTCTTTTTAGAATGTTTATTTTTACGCGAAAATTTGGTAATTTCTTAATTGCTTTGACTTTTTCGTTAGCAATAGTTGTTCCATTCACTATTGAATTCTTTTCAAGTTTGGTATACTCGAATATAGTTAAGATAAAAGAGCAGATCATTTTAGTTTCTGAGAAAATGTTATATATACCAAAAGTCCACTTAGGGGACCAAGCTATAATT
>JAVZJF010000074.1:0-5320 GCA_038870935.1 Candidatus Anstonellales archaeon
CCTTTGTTTCAATGAATGTGCACATAGATCGTACTCCTAAACTTTCAAATGCTATTGGAATTATTTTCATGGTCTATAATCAATTCTATTGATTAATTTTTACCATTTTGTGGATTATTTATAAATCCTTTCCTCTTCAAATCTCTCATAACCTTTTCTATGCTTCTTAAATCAGTATTCAATATTCTTGCCAGATCTTCCTTTGTAAGATTTGGTTCACGTTCTAAAAGTTTCATTACATTTCTCTCTAAATCCTTCTTTTTCCCCTTATTCTTAACCCACTTTATATAGCTTATTGATGATCCTGGGATTAACATGTATTCATTAGTATCATCTTCTTCTCCTGAAGGTTTTTCAATTATTAGATTTAGATAATCTGGGTCCATCCCTATGAGTTTTCCTGTTATTGTATTTCCATCAACCAATTGAATCTTAACCAATACATTCTTCAATTTCATAATTTTCCTTACAAATTTCTCTCTATTATTTTCCTCGTACAATAATTCCACCACGTACTCTCTGTGTCATTTCTCCTTGGATGTATATATTATTTTCTCCAGTATGTTTATGTAGTGCGGCGGCCGGGATTTGAACCCGGGATCACGAGCTTGGGAGACTCGGGTCCTAGACCAGGCTGGACGACCGCCGCATAGCATATATGGGGCTCCTCCTAATGCCTTTATATCACTTCTCATTTTAACTCTGATCAGTCATTGCCCCAATATATTTATTTTTATAATGCCCTTTTAAATTTTAATTGGGGTTTTATTTGTTTAGGGTAGGATTATTAATTCCTTCTTCTAATACTACAATGGAGGAAGAGTTTTGGCGAATTCTACCTCGAGGCTTTTCTGTTCATGTTGCACGTTTAAAACTTCGTAATGTTAATGTTGAAGAATTGTCTTTAATGGAGTCTTATATTGATGATGAAGTTTTAAAACTTGTTGATGCTGATGTTGATATTATAGTTTATGGTTGTACCACTGGTAGTCTTTTTAGGGGGTTGGGTCATGATAAAGCTATTGAAGATAAAATTGAGAGAATTAGTGGTAAACCTGCAATATCAACTTCTGGTGCTGTGGTTAAGGCTTTAAATTTCCTTGGCGCTAGGAATATTTCTATTGCTACACCATATATTGATGAACTAAATAATTTGGAAAGAAAATTCTTTGTTGATAATGGTTTTAATGTTTTAGATTTGAAGTCTCTAAATATTTTGAGGAATACTGATATTGGTAGGGTGCCCTCCAATATGGTGATAGATTTAGTTTTAAAGCTTAATTACTCCTCCTCTGATGCTATATTTATAAGTTGTACAAATCTACCAACTTTGAATTTAATTGATTATTTAGAGAATATTGTTGGTAAACCTGTTGTATCAAGTAATAGTGCAACTCTATGGGCTATTTTGAATAGGTTGAATTGTAAGATTGATGTTTATGGTTTTGGTAAGTTGCTTTCTTCATTGAGAGGATGAGGAATAGTAATATATTTTTGCGTTATATATCTATATTGTGTCAAGTGGATATGATAAGTTTAGTGCTACATTGATTCTCTTAGGTTCTTTCTCATTAGCATTATGGTTAGTATCCACCATGTTATTTTCAAAAGATTTTCTTATACAAATTATATATGGAGTTCTTTCAGCCTTTTTCATCTTCATGATTTATCAAGCTTTTAGATATAAATCTCCTAGGGGAAAGGTGATAATTGCTTTTTCAGGTGCCTTATTGGGAGTTATGGTGGCGTTATCTTGGGCTACTTATAACTTTTCCTTAGTGAATTCCATGGTTATTGCAGGTGTAGGTACACTATTACTACTTTATGGTTTCTATGGCGTTGAATAAATTGACTATAACTTTCTATAGTGTATCTAGAATTCTAGGAAATTTTTCTATGTTTCTTAAATAATATTTATAAACGTAAATATTATATTTCCTTTAGGAAAGAGTTATTTGTATTGGGGTGTGATTTTATGTTGCTTTATCTAGCACCTTTTATTGGTTTAATTTCTGTTTTATTATCGTTTTATTTGTATAGTTATGTTATAAAGCAAGATCGTGGTACTGAAAGAATGAAGTATATTGCTGATGCTATAAAGGAAGGTGCTGAAGCATATCTTAAAAGGCAAAATAAAACTTTAGCTTTTTTCGTTATGGTTATGGCTATAGTTTTATTCTTCGTCTACCTTTTTTCTTCTAGAAGCGTTGTTTATGGTTTAAGTATGTCTATTGCATATGTTTTTGGCTCTATTTGTACTACAGTTGCTGCATATTTCGGTATGAAAGCTGCTGTAGAAGCTAATGTTAGAACAACTAATGCTGCTAGAATTGGTATGAATAAAGCTTTTCCAATAGCTTTCTATGGTGGAGCTGTCATGGGTTTATTCATAGTTGGATTAGCCATTCTAGGAATAAGTTTACTATTCTTCATATACTACTTTATCTTTGGATGGAGTGATATTGAAGCTTCAACAATAGTTTTAGGTTTTAGCTTTGGTGCTAGTGCTCTTGCACTTTTCGCTAAAGCTGGTGGAGGAATATATACTAAAACTGCAGATATTAGTGCTGATCTTGTGGGGAAAGTTGAACTTGGTATTCCAGAGGATGATCCACGTAATCCAGCTGTTATTGCAGATAATGTTGGTGATAATGTTGGTGATTGTGCTGGTATGGGAGCAGATCTTATAGATTCATATATAGCTAGTATAGTGGCTAGTATGATTATTGGTGCAGAATTAGGTGAAAGGGTATTGATGACTTTACCATTAATTATAGCGGCTATGGGGCTTATAGCATCTATAATTGGTGTGTTAATTGTTAGATTAAGTATTAAGGGTAATCCTGGGAAAACTCTTAATAGAGGATCTTTTTCAACTTGGATTTTATTTGGAGTCCTCCTCTTAATAGTAACATACTTCTCTGAACTTGGAAATAAATGGTTAGGGGTTTTCCTTCCAACTGCCGCTGGTTTAACTGCTGGAGTAATTATCGGTATAACTTCTGATTATTTCACTTCTATTGATAGATTTCCAGCAAAAAAGGTGGCTGAAGCATCAACAACTGGTGCTGCTATAAATATTTTAACAGGTTTCTCCTATGGTTTAATAAGTATAGTTCCACCAATTTTAGGTATATGTATAGCTACATTAGCTGCTTGGTATCTATCAATACAATTTAATGTTAATCCATTCTATGGAATAGCAATTTCAGCTGTAGGTATGCTTGCAACTGTTGGTATGACTATATCTGCAGATGCATATGGTCCTATATCTGATAATTCCAAGGGTATAGCGGAACAATCTGGATTAAGTGAAGAAGTAATTGAAGTTTTAGATAAATTGGATGCTGCAGGTAATACGACTAAGGCTATAACTAAGGGGTTTGCAATTGGTGCTGCAGCATTAACGGTATTAGCACTTTTTGCAGCTTATGCTCATTCAGTGGATATCACTATACTTGATTTAATGAAACCAGAAGTTATTTCAGGTTTATTCTTGGGTGGTATGATGCCTCCACTACTTTCTGCACTATTAATATTGGCTGTAGGTAGAAACTCTGAGAGGATGATTGAAGAAATAAGACGGCAATTTAAAGAAATTCCAGGACTTATTGAAGGGAAATCCAAACCTGATTATGCTAGATGTGTAGATATAGCTACTAAAGGAGCTCTCAAAGAACTTATGCTACCATGCTCATTAGCCATAATAGTTACAATATTAACACTAGTGTTTCTTGGGAAAGAGGCTCTTGCAAGTTTTCTAGCAGGAAGTATAATTACGGGTATAATATTTGCATTATTTATGGCGAATTCCGGAGGATTATGGGATAATGCAAAGAAATACATAGAATCTGGTATTTATGGTGGTAAGGGATCTGAAGCTCATAAAGCAGCTGTAATAGGAGATACTGTTGGCGATCCATTCAAGGATACTGCAGGTCCATCATTAAATACTATGATAACAGTGATGTCACTAGTGGCTGAAGTATTCGCACCATTACTCATCCTATTAACAACATAAATCTTAAAACCCAGTATTCTTAACAATCAATTTTATCATTATCTATTGTAATTCAAGCACAACCCTTTTAAATTAATAATCCTCATATAATCCTACAGTGATTCATATTGGTAGAGGCATATTGTGTGAAATGTAAAGCGAAGAGAACGATAGTTGACACAGAACAAGTGACTTTGAAAAATGGTAGACCTGCTATTCGTGGAAAATGCTCAGTATGTGGAACAACACTATATAGAATAGGGAAGTTATAAGTGAATTAAACAAATCAAATAATTTTTTTAACGTTTTTATAAACAGTTGACTTTATTTTCCTCAAGGGAATTTATAAAAATAATCTAAAAAATGATTTTTTAAATAATTCATTTAAGTTTTCTCCAATACTTCCTTATATAAATGTCTCTAAAAATATTGTTGAAGAATCTAGGTAGAGAATAAGAATCTCTCTTTAGGGTATAAAAAAGGGTATAAATTTAGTTATATTTTTTATAGCAGAACCACCAATCTATACACTTTATTTCTCCAGCCTTTTCTTGTTCTCTCCTCTTTAAGATCATGTCTATAGTGTTTGCTGGTGGGACTATTACATTATCGCCTATTATCTCATTATTTGGCCAATTAGCTGGTATAGCATAACCTTTATCGGCAATTTGAAGTGCCTTAACCATTCGAAGTATTTCATCCATGTTTCTACCGAGTTCCATCGGATAATAGAGTATTGCTCTAATAATACCCTTAGGGTCAACTATAAAGACTGCTCTAACAGTTTGCGTTCCTGCAGCTTGTTTATGGCGCATACCTAATCTTGCAGATATTTCACCAGCATTATCTGCAATTATTGGAAATTGTATTTCTATGCCAAGTTTTTCTTTAATCCATTCTTCCCATTTTAGATGTGCAAAAACCTGGTCTATACTCAATCCTATCAACTCACAATTTAACTTCTTGAATTCTTCATATCGTTTTTGAAATGCAACAAATTCTGTAGTACATACTGGCGTGAAATCCGCTGGGTGACTAAACAAAATAAACCATTTGCCACTATAATCTTCTGGAAGTTTAATTATACCCCTAGTAGTTCTAACTTCCATATGAGGGAAACTATCACCTATTAATGGCATTTTATACTCTTCCATAAATTCACCGATAAAAATTGAAATATGAAAATCTAAATATAAGATTTTCCCTACGAAAACCCGGATTCCAAATTATTGCACATATATCCAATAGATCCTGAGGGATATCATCTCGAAGAGTGGCACGCTAGGCTAAAGAGCCTTACAGTGGGTAAGGGTGGAGATA
>JAVZJF010000075.1:0-5218 GCA_038870935.1 Candidatus Anstonellales archaeon
ATCTGCCATAGCTTCTGTAAGCTTGAGTTTTGAGGTGAAAAATCCGAAATGTAAGGTTCTCTGGGAAGACTATTACAATGACTATGAAACGTACTGGTTTGACTGTGAACGTCTATGGGGTGGAGCATTTTTGGGTTATGGCGTTTTTGAATGGTGGAAACTAGTGTCTCAAGCTGGATTCGATGTTGACTCATTACATCAGCAGTCGTATCTTAAACGGCATGTTGGCTATTTCGGAACAGATTCATTTGACCCATTGGGAATAATTGCCTATGGCGGATACGATGCCCTTTTCATGTGTGATGTGGACTTTGAGTTCCGTTCAACTGAAATATCGGTTTTCAAACAGTTATATGAAATTTTACATAGGCGGATATATGAATCCTCCTTCAAATGTAGAAAACATAATCGACATGAATCTTTCAATTAATGTTACAGCGATAACAAATAATCTATCTTACTGCAAGCTTTATGATTTTTGGTCAGATCCTGACTCGTCTACAAATGAGACAATCTACAAAGATGCCATGAACGGTACAGTATATGGTTTTTACGATTCGTGTCTTACAACAGGGTTGAAAAATTTATCATTAAAGAATCCATCTGTTTTTAAGGACTTTAGAAAGGCACATTTACAAAATGATTGGTTTGGTTTAGGTTTAGTAGTTCCTAATATAACTGCTTTAATTCCTGTTAATCAACTGTATATCAGCTCTGCAGAAGGTAATTATGCACCAAGATTATTAGTCACATATTATAGTTTTGATAATACATGTATATAGTACCAAATAATGCAGTGATTAGAAATGGGATATGCCATAATACTAGGTTTTGCAGCTATAGTATTAATTTTTTTCTCAATTTTGAGTTTATATTACATTGGGCTAGAAAATTATAAGGCTAAAGAAGTTGAGTCAAAGAGAGAAAAAGTATTATTGGATTCATTATACTATCAGCACAACAAAATTAACATTACTAAAGTTAAAGTTTATACAAATGAATTGTGTAAGAATTACACTTTAGAGATAACTGCAATAAACAGAGGTAGTGCAACTATAGACAAGAGCAAACTACAAGTTTTTGAAAAGAACCAAATAATGATTCATGATTTAAGTTCAGGTTGGAAACCTTTTGAGTCAATAACCTTTAATGTTACAGGTTTATATTCATATGTTAATGAGTCAAGAGTAATTAGATTAGTTACAGACTATGGAGGCATTGCAATAAGAAACTATTATTGTGAAGGGAATTGCTCAGATAATACAACATTTTCAAACTGGAACATTAATTCTTCTTATGCAGGAACAATTGTTAATTTTTCAATTAACATAACAGATTTAGATTACATAGAATCAATTACTTTTACGTTTGATAATGGTACAGGAGAATACAAGAACGATACACCTATTATATTTCCGAAGAGGCCTGAATTCTACGGTACAGGTATAAAGAATTATTCTTTTTCAACAGTTAAAAGAGTTAATTCAACGGTAGGTTCTTTAATAAGATATGGAGTTTATGTTAATGATTCTTGTGGAAATGCTAAATTTTTTGGAGGAAATTTTTTAACAACATATTTTTGTAATTATCATACTTTGATAGGTCAATATGAATATACAGGCACCAATGCTGATACGGATGTAACATTAACAGCTATTCATAGTGATGGTGATTACATAACAGGAGTTATTTTTTATTTAGATAATGGAACAGGAACTTTTTATGAGTATCCATATGAACCAGTTAATCCTCCAGTGAATGTATACCAGCATCAGAAAGTAATTCATACGAATCCAAATGTTGGTTCGTTGATTAGATACTATGTTAAGGTTAATGATTCATGTGGTAATATAGCTACTGGAAGTATTGAAAGTTTTACCACAACTTAAATCAATTTATTGCTCTTTCTGCGTATATAAAACGATCGTTTCCTTTTACTTCTTTAAATTTAATTTTATTTTTTTCAGCTATATTTATGAGTTGATTTCTTGCATTATTATTATGAGAAATAGAATAGTAATTCATTCCATTAGTTATTACTACAGAAACATTTTCTTTTATAACTTTTCCTGCAAGTTTTTGCAAGTACTCTTTAGGCAAGTTGATTTGCATAATTTCATCTTTGGAGTATTTTATGCTTTCTTTTATTTGAGCAAGTAAGCTATCTATTATTTTTTCTTTTTCTTTCCATTCGTTAAAGAATCTTTTACAAGTTTGAGGCAATTGTTCTTTTTCTACACTAAAGACATTAGAGCTTTCTTTTAGAAGCTCTTCTTCTTTTTGGACATATTCTAGTGCAGATAATCCACAGGCAAATACTACTCTTTCTAAGTTGTCTTGGACTGTTTCTCTTTTTATTATTTTAAAGAATCCTATTTCACCAGTAAAATCGACATGGGTACCGCCACATGCTTCAACATCAATTTCTTCTATTCCTTCTATTTTTACTATTCTTAATTCTTTTCCAGGTATATATCCTCCTTGATAAAGAGTCATTCCGTACTTTTCTTCAGCCTCGTTTCTTTTCATGATGGTTTTAGTCACTTTAAGGTTTTCTGTAATCCATTTGTTAGCCAATTCTTCTATCTTTCTTAGTTCATCATCTGTAATTTTTTTATAATGCGTTAGATCAAGATGTGCTTTTTTATCATCTTTATGTGCACCATATTGCCAAACATGTTTTCCAAGAACTCTTATAGCAGCAGCATGCAATAAGTGAGCACCTGTATGGTTCTTCATGATTCTTTTTCTTCTTTCATAATCAACTTTAACGATAACATCTTGTCCAATTTTTAATTTTTTACTAATTTCTTTTTCATTAGTAATGTGATAGACTATCCCATTTTCTTTTTTAGTATCAACAATTTCAATATCATTAATAAATCCAGTATCTCCTACTTGACCTCCTCCTTCAGGATAGAAAGCACTTCTATCTAGTATGATGAAATTATTTTCTATTCCGATAACTTTTGCTTTGTGTTCAAAAACATTGTTATAACACATTTGGATAGTTTTATGATAGTCTTTTTGTAAAATTTTTTTAACTTCTTCATGAGTTTCTTCTTTTTCTTTAATCAAGCTGTAGAAATTGCTTGGAATTTCAATAGTCAAATTAATTTTTTCAGCTTCTTCTTTTACTATTTCTGCAGGAATCCCATAGCTTTGATAAAGTACTTTTAATTCATCAATTCCAATATTTTTTTTAGATTTTAGGATATTGATTAATTTATTTTTTCCAATTTCCTTGGTTTTGTTAAATTTCTTTTTCTCTTCATAAACTAACTCTGCTACAGTTTCATCTAAGAAAGTTAATGAAGGAAATAATTTATTTAAAATTTTCAAATGCTCTTTCATCAATTTATAATAATCTATCTCTACTTTGAATTCTTCTTCGAAGCCGAAGCATCTTCTTAATATCATTCTTAGATTATAACCACCGCCAGAGTTTGATGGTAACATTCCGTCAGAAACAGTAAATAGTAATGTTTGCGAATGGTCAGCTATTGCATAGCATGCAAACAATGGCTTAAGCATTTTATTTAATTCATTTACATCGATTCCAAGTTTTTTTGCAATATCTTTTTTATCTAAACTTTTTCTATCCTCTTCAGCGTTATATCTTCCAGTCATTTTAGAATATTCTAAAAATAATTTTTCATCTATTTTTACGTTAAATACAGTTTTCAAATAATTAACAGCGAAAGGCATGACCAATTCATAACTAGTTGCAATCGGATTAGTTATCCAGCATAGTCTTGCCAATCCCGCGCCCATGTCAATAACTTTCAATTTCAAAGGCTCAAAGCTTAGATTATCATTCAGAATTCTAAATTCTTGGAAAACACAGTTACCTAATTCTAAACCTCTACAAAAGTATTCTAGGCTAGGCCCAAAATTACCTCCGCCTAACCAAAAATCTTCTTTGAATGTAATTTCTTCTAATGGTAAGCCTAAGGCTTTAAGATAGTTCAAATCATGATATATTGCTTCTTCTTTCCAATAAAACAAACCAGTTTTTTCGTTGTTGAAAGCATGTTGGCCTATCATGACAAAGTTAGTATAATGCCTTCCTGTAATTCCTACATTGCTTATATCGCCAAACCTTATGCTTGTTTGAGGTACAATTAAAGGATTCGCGATAGGTTCTAATTCTCCATTTACAACATAAGGTTGAAAATTACAAATACTTGCAATATTGAAATAAAGGTCATCTCTCCATCTGGCAACAGTAGGATATGGTCTAATACTCGTATGCCCATTTTCAACAAAGTATTTTTCTATAATTTTCCAGGTTTCTACGTAATCTAGTTTTTTCTTCACAGGTGAATTATCAATGAAATTATAGCCTGTACAGGCAGAGTCTTCACAATAATCTCTTTCAATTATTGACCAAAAAGGCCTTTTACAAGATTTACAAATCATTCTCTTAAAGCCATGGTCAATTAATACATTTAGTTTGTAGTTCTTTTCCCAATCTCTCTGAAACATTTGCATTAAATACTCTTTACTTAACATACCATCACTTTCATTTGGAAATGGGCTCGCCAGGAATCGAACCTGGACTCTCCTGCGTGTGAGGCAGGCGTCTTAACCATTCGACTACGAGCCCAGAGTGTTCAAATATTGTTCTATTGCACTCATATTATAATGTCAGAAAAAGTTTAATACCAATATAGTTTAAGTAAAAGTTTTTAATAACAAACAAAGAAAATTTTTTGCAGCAAAAGTAAAAATAAAAGCATAAAATTGATGATCTTCATGACTTCTGAAGAGAAAAAAGAATTACTTGTTCTTCTTGAGCAGAAATTTGGGGAAGAAACAGAGCAAATGATTTCTCAAACTTTAAAAAAATTCAATTATTTGATTAGCAGAGAGATGGCTATAGAATTATTGGCAAAACAATATAACTTAATTTCTCAAGAAAATGAGTTTAAAGTAAGTGAGATTATTTCAAAAATTGAAAAAGGAGAAAAATTGAATTCTGTAACTTTTTCTGCCAGACTTAAGTACTTTTTGCCAACCAAAATTATCATGAAAAAAGGAAACGCTTTGAGGATTCGAGAAATAATGCTTGAGAGCGATAATGCTAAAATCAAGTTAGTTTTTTGGAACGAGGCAATAAATGTTTTATGTAACTTCTCAATAGGGGATTACATAAAATTCAAAAACACCTATGTATACAATGGTTCATTGACCTATGGAAAATCATCTTCTTACT
>JAVZJF010000076.1:0-5213 GCA_038870935.1 Candidatus Anstonellales archaeon
TAGTGCATACGTGTGAGGCGAGCTTCCCGGAGGAACAATAACAACAACATCAACCAACCCTCCAGAAATAGATTTAACCGCATCATAAAAAGGATAGATAGTAACAGCAACTTTGCTATGAGAGGTTGAAGGATTTAAATTACAACCTGTAATCATACTAATTAATAATATTCCCACTAAAAATGACATCAATTTTTTCATCACACCTATCCTAATTTTACTTTACATTTTACTATAAGAAACAGAAATTTTTTAGTTCCAATTTCAGAAAAGTAACACATGTTTTTCTAAATTATTACTCCCAACATATATTTAATAACTCAATAGTAAGCTGTTTTAAGTTTTGCGACTACTTCTGGCTTCAAGTTTGTAGTAGCATATTCGAAACTAATTTTTCTTTGCTTACAAACTATTATATATGCATATAATATCAAATCAAATGGAATATAACCTATCTCCTCAAAAAAATCGGCTCCTTGAAAGCATAAAACCTTACCATTTAGCATCAATTTGCCTAGTCCTAAGAAAACAGACATAAGATCTGTTAGCTTTTCGTTTTCAACTTCATCATTCAAAACTAACTCTTTTGAAAACAAAAAGAAATGGCTCATTTCGTGGGCTATAATTGAGCCAATAGCATAATAATTGCCCACAAACTTAAATGGGACTCTAACAATATTAATTTGATTCTTGCGGTCAATTATTGCCTGTCCAGCGATGTGATAACCAAGTTTGATAGACCAATCATATTTTGCAAGAGGAGCTTCTGAAAGACCTATATGCTGCGATATTTTCGAAACAACAAAATTAAGATCTTTTTCATCTCCGGACTCTAAACCAACATAAGTCTCTTGAGTTGGCTCAAAAAAGAAATTCCTGGAACTAGGATAGTAGTCTTTAAATCTTGCAAATAGAAAATTTAACTGTTCTTCAATCCATTTTCTATTCATATCTCATTCTTTGCGGATAACCTTTTTTAAAAAATTTTCAATCACCTCTTTAGTTTCAGGGCATTTCTTTACGCATAGTCTCATATATATTTGGTCCTTAAGTGTCAGTTCTTTGCCGTCCTTTATAACACGCGTCATTATTATAATCAACTTTTTATACAAATATTGAGTATTCTTTAAGTTCTCCTGAAGAGCCAAGATAACAGTATTTTTCGTAGAATCATCATCAATAAGGAGCATAGATAGAAGGAAAGGAAGTGTTTGCTTCTTGTTTAGTTTAAGCAAGATATTTACAATTTTATGTTTTATATCTATGTTTGAAGTTGAATTAAAAAGATTATACAAGTAAGGAATGAAAGCAACTAAATTCTTCTTCTCAATGAATTCTAATACTATAATTAACTCTTTCGGCGAGCTAAATAAAAGCATTTCTTTTATAATCTCATTAATAATTCCATCTTTACCATAATTAAATAAGACCTCGAGCAGCAAATAGATAAATCCTGGGTCTCTTCTAATAAAAATCTCTCTAATGTACTCTAATAATTCGTCTGGATAAGAGTTTAAAAGAGATTCAAGACCCAAGAGAGATATATCTTCGATTGGTCCGCATGCTAGTTTTAATAGAAATTCTCGGTGTTTAATTATTTTTTGTTTTTTCTGAGTATCAAGCTTTAAAAAATATTTCTGAAAACAATAACCAGGATGTTTCATCAAATATGAGACTAAGTAATATTCTTCTTTAACATTAGATTCTGTAATTGTAAGGTCGAAAACTAAATTAAAATATTTATAAGTTGGAAACTTTTCTGCAACCATTTTTGCAATACTCTCTCTTCCACTTTTAAATTGTTTTTTTGTCAATGCAAGAACAATGGTAATTGCTTGTAGATCAGAGCAATATTCATTGACAAAATCATTTAAACTAACAGCATACTTGCAATTTACGAATTGAACAGCAAGCAGCAAAAAATAATCTCTTAAAAACGTATTATCTTTTACAAATTCAAGCGTTTTATTTACAATAAGATCCTGATATTCATTCTCCTCACTCGCTAGAAGCCCGGTAATAAGACTAATTTTAGGAGACTCTCCTAAATTCTTAAAGAAACTTTCTAGTCCGGACAAAGAGTCAATTTTAAGATCTAATAGACTTTTGAATTTACTAACCTCCTCGATTTCATTTAATATCCCTATGATGAGTTTAGTTTTGGTCTCAATATAACCCAATCTAACATTATGATAAAATTGATTTAGTAAATTGTAATCAATCCTGTGATTCAAATAATAGATTAGAAGATTCCGACCTTGTTCTAAAATTCTTGCCTCCACATCAGAAAAATTTGAAACTAAAGGTAATAGTTCTTCTATTTTAATAATCAGTTCAGAAACCTCTTTAATCAATAAATCGTAAAAATTAATCTTTTTTAGGGTCTTTTCGTACTCTGCCTTTGCAAAATCTAAAACTTCTTTAATTTTGTATCTTGGTATTTGTTTTTTTAACAATAAGTTAATACTTTCGGCGCATTTTCTTAACGAAATTATTTCTTCCCAACTTAGTACTTCTGATTTTTTTGTTAAGACTTCATTAATAGAATTTTGCATCTCAAAAGCAACATCTTTCAACTCGTAAAAACTTAAATCCTGGAGCCAAGACTCTATTTTTTGATTCATTAGATTAATTTGCTTTTCATTTAGTCTATATGGAGACTCTACTACTATTTTATGCTCTTTACCATTACTCTTATTTTTTGCTTTTGCGTAGAGAATACAATTTTCATCTATGTTAAATACTATCTCAATCTGCTCCTTGCCTTTCTTTAAAGGCTTAATTCCGTCTAATTGCAATTTTCCAATCAATGTGTTATTTTTGGCTTCCTTACCTTCTCCCTGTAGAACATTTATTTCAATTGAATTTGGGTTATCTGAAGTTGTAAAGATCTTCGACTGAATAACTGGAATATTTGTGTTTCGCTCAACTATTTTTTCAAATCCACCATCAAAAGTCTCAATTCCCAAAGAGATTGAAATTACATCGACTACAAATACATTTCTCAAACTATTCTCAATTATACCAGCTTGAATCGCAGCTCCTATAGCGACAGACTCAGTAGGATCTACACCACCTTGAGGAATTTTGCCCGATAATTCAGTAATGAATTTTCGGACTAGTGGAATCTTAGTACATCCTCCGACAAGAATTATTTTATCTATTTGTCGAAAAGTAAGTCTTGCATCCTTTAACGCTTGCTGTATTGATCTCTCACATTTTTTGACAATAGGATCTATAAGCGATTCAAGTTTTGCACGCGTTATAATCATATTAATATGCTGTGGTATACTATTAATGTAAGTAATAAAAGGAAGATAAACCTGGGTTTCTAACACAGAAGAAAGTTCTATTTTCGCTTTCTCAGCCGCTTCTCTAATTCTTGACATTGCAAAACTATCTTTTCTAATATCTACCCCAGTAGAAATTCTAAATTCAGTAACGATGTAATCAACAATTGCCTCATCTATATCAACTCCACCTAGCTCAGTATCTCCTGCTGTTGATCGTACTTGAAACACCCTATTGCCAATATCCATTACCGTAACATCAAAAGTTCCGCCACCAAAATCAATAACCATAATTGTTGAATCTTTTTCGTCTCTATTAAAACCATACGCAATTGCAGCTGCGGTAGGCTCATTTAATAATCTAGCAACATCCAAACCAGCAATAGCTGCCGCATCTTTTGTAGCTCTTCTTTGATTCTCGTTAAACGATGAAGGGACAGTTATCACTGCACTGTCAACCTTTTCTCCTAAAAATTCTTCAGCCTGTCTTTTAATTTCCGCGAGTATAAAAGCTGAAATCTCCTGAGGAATTGTATTTAATTCTCCCCATTGTACACTTTCACTTCTTCCAATTAACCTCTTGACAGAGAAAACTGTTGAATAGGTTTTGCCATTATAGAATTCCGGGTGTCTTTTAGCCATTTCTCCAACAAAGATTTCTTCGTTGCTAGTTATAAGCACGACAGAAGGTGTCAAAGTTCCAAAATTGCCAGGAATTATAGTGGGCTCGCCATTAATAATAGCAGACGCAACTGACTTGCTTGTACCTAAATCTATGCCAATAACTCTCATGGTCACTACTTTCAAATTATAAAGGAGCAGAGTATTTTTTCAAAATTTTTTGAATACAAGTCATCAAATACTTCATAAAAGAAAATCTAAAATTTAACTTAATTAGTAAAGACAATGAAAATCTTCGTTTATAAAGCAAATATGAAAAAGAGAGAAATTGAAGAAATTTACAATGCTTTAAAATATTATAATTCGTTGAGAGTAACTCTAAACTAAATTAGATATTTTAAAGATGCATTTAATGAATTAAGAAAAAAATAATAATTACCGTTTCGAGTTATGATAAAGCTAATTATAATATAGGCGAAACTATCATAGGGCTTTTAAAACTAAACCGAGCAATTGTAAAGTACGAGATGGCAATTAGAATTAAACTGAAAAAACAATAAATGTATATAAAATTATATAGTGCCTTCCTTATTTTAGATCAAAGTTAATTAGCAGAAAGCAATATGCTGAAGTTTCAAAATTGTTAAGAAACAAAATTATCCTTCTTTATTATTAATAACAAATTGTATCAAGTTTAAAAGTAAATATTTAGTAAAAATTTCTTAAGCTGTGATCATGTCTAAAAAAATAATACTAATTTCTAAAGAATTAGAGTTTATGGCAAAATTTAAAAGAAATTTTTCTTATTTTTTTAAAAAATCAACATTACTATCAATAAAAAATAGTTATAATAAAATTATAAAAGGAAACTGCAAATTGTATAGAAATTCTAACAAAAATGAGTATAAAAAAGGAGCCGAAATGAATGAAAATTATGTACGAAAACTTCTCAAATTAGGCAATCAATTATTAGAACAAGATAGATACATGGACGCAGTGGAAAAGTTTCGAGAAGCTTTAACGATTGACAATAACTGCGCGGAAGCACACAATAATTTAGCTGTAGCACTTTCAAATCTTGGTATTTATTGGGAGGCTAAGTTCGAATATTTGCAAGCCATAAAGTTAGAACCTAAAAATTTCTTATTCCATTCTAATTTTGGGTTGCTTTTGGTTGATCTCGGATTTTACAAAGAAGCAGAAAAGGAATTCAGAAAATCGATAAGGTTGAATCCCAAATTTGTTGAAGCTCATAAAAATTTGGGATTAACATTGTTAAGGTTAGGCAAAAATGATGAAGCT
>JAVZJF010000077.1:0-5163 GCA_038870935.1 Candidatus Anstonellales archaeon
CACCATCAAATAAGTGGATGGCAAACGAGATATTACTTCTGAAGCCTTAAATATTTCTTTAGACATTAAAGGTTCAATCTATAATTCTAAAGAGTGTTATGTTTCTGGCATAGATGAGGCGAGGTATATATTTGAAAAAGCTAATGTAGAATTCGTTTCATTTGTTGCTAATGGGCAAAAAATTAAGAAAAACACTAAGCTAGCTACTATTTTAGGAAATGCGAATGAGATTTTTAAAAGAATAAGAACTGCTTTAGATGTATTAATGCTAATGTCAGGTATTACTTCTAGTACAAGAGAATTCTATTCAAAAGTTGGTAATAAAATAACAGCTTTGAGAAAAGTACATCCTTGTTTGGGGTTATTAGAAAAAAAAGCAGTAGCTGTGGGTAATGGAAATACACATAGATTGAATCTTTCTGACGGCTATTTGATAAAACCATTTTATGTAGAAGCATTAGCTCATGAAAAGGGTCTTTCTTATGAAGATGCGTTAGTTTTAGCAATCCAAAGATGTAAAGCCCATCGAGAAGAAAATAATAACAATTTCTTTATCGAGGTTGAAGCAAGAAACGAAAAAGAGGCATTTATTGCAGCAAAAAATCAAATTGAAATAGTTATGTTAGACAATTTTAAACCTAAGGAAGCTATTTCACTTTCAAAAAAGCTTAAGGAAAGATTCAAAGATTTAAGAATAGAGATTTCAGGAGGTATTAATCTTAAAAACTGTTCAAATTATAATACTTATTCAATTGACTATATTAGTACATCGAGAATAACATTTTATGCTCAACCAATAGATATGTATTTTTGTCTTGAACCTTAAAAATGGTGATGTGAATGGGAATGCAATGGGTTAAAGTTTTAACAATAGGGTTGATATTTGCATTTATTTCTATGTTAGTTTTTCTTATAGCAATAGTTTTAGGTTTAACAGAAAGCTTGTTCGGGATAATATTAGTCTATGCAATTATTTTAGCAATAGAATTTTTCTTATCCCCATATGTTGTTAGGTGGGTTACAGGTTGTAAGCCAGCAGACCCAGTTATTCATGCTGAATTAATTCAGATGGTTGAAGACATAGCAAAAAGGGCTAATTTACCAAAAACACCGACTGTTTATATAGTTGAAGACCCTAGTCCTAATGCATTTGCTTTTGGAACATTTCAAAGCAATTCTTCAGTGGCTTTTCATACAGGTATCTTGTCCATGCTAACTAGGGATGAATTAGAGACTGTGATTGCGCATGAAATAGGTCATATAAAAAATAGAGATACTATGATAATGACAATTGCTTCATTGATTCCAATTATTCTCTACTATGCTGTTTATTATCTTTTGGTTGGAAGGGACAGAGAACGTTCAATTATTACAGTATTATTAGGAATGATTGGGGCGTTTATTGCAAGACTAATAGGTCAATTAATTGTGTTATATCTTTCACGCTTAAGAGAATTTGATGCAGATGCTTTTGCTAAAAGAGTTACGAACAAGCCAGCTGCGTTAGCAAGTGCTTTGGCTAAAATCTCTTACTTAAATGCTCTACAATACAGATCTATGTATGGTATGAATGGCAGTAAGTCTATTATGAATGCTTTCTATATTTCGACTCCTACTGCAGCAGATATTTACGTTGCAGAAAAAGTTGCTGATGAATTGCAGAAATCAGGTAAAAATTTTGAGATTGATCCAGAGACTCTACTAAAGCTAATGGAAAGGGAGCAAAAAAGTACAGGAGTTTTTGAACTATTTTCTACACACCCACCAACTTACAAAAGGATTAAAAAGCTCTTGGAAAAAGAGATTGCGTATTAAATTTTTTGATAAATTAATTCAAGTTATTCTTTTTACTTTTTTGATAAGACAGAAATGATAACTTATAACTCTTGCTTCATTTTAAAAATTATTAAATTAACTTTCTTTTACATATTAAGGTTATGAACATAAGAGAGATTGAGATTAAGTGGAATAGTAACTTGTTAGAAGCTAGTATTGCTAATATCGATGAAAATAAGAAAAAATTTTTCATAGCTCCAGCTTTTCCTTATCCGAATTCTCCACAACACATAGGTCATGGAAGGACTTACACTACTACTGATGTTTATGCACGATACATGAGATTAAAAGGCTATAATGTTTTGTTTCCTATGGCTTTTCACGTCACAGGAACTCCAATATTAGCGATGGCAAGTAGATTGAAAGAAAATGACAGTGAATTGGTGGAAATATTTACAAAGATTTATGGAATTCCTAAACAAGAATTAATGAATTTGGCTGATCCTGAGAAATTAGTTATGTATTTTTCTAAGGAAATAGAGCAAGGTATGAAAGAAATGGGATATTCAATTGATTGGACAAGGAAATTTTATTCATTTGATAAGCATTTCAACAAGTTTATAGAATGGCATTTCAAGAAATTACACGATAAGGGTTATTTAGTTAAGGGTGAGCACCCAGTTCCTTGGTGTAGTAAATGTAATAACGCATTAGGTGCACATGATACAAAAGGTGATAAAGACCCAGAAATAGAGCAAGTATCAATGTTGTTATTCAAAATAAAAGGCCGAGAAGAGCATTTAGGCATAGTAACTTATAGGCCAGAAACTATTTTTGGAGTTACAAACATTTGGGTTGTTGAGAACACAGATTATTTGATTGTTAAGATTAAAGAAAAGAAAATAATTATCTCAAAACAGAGTTTAAACAATATAGGCATGCAATTTACTTATGAAGAGATTGGAAAAATTTCTGGAAAGGAATTGCTTAATCTGTATGCGATTAATCCTGTTGATAATTCTGAAATACCGCTATTACCTGCTACATTTATTGATTTGTCATTCGGTTCAGGAATAGTTATGAGCGTTCCTGCTCACGCGCCTTATGATTATTTAGCATTGAGAGATTTGGGATTTCCTAAAGGAATAGTTCCTAAAGTCATTATTGAAATAGAAGGATTCCAAATTCCTGCTAAAGAAGTTTGTGAGAAATTAAACGTATTAGATCAGAGGGATCCTAAGGCTGAAGAAGCGACAAAAGAAGTTTATAGATTGGAATTATTAAAAGGAAGAATGAAGGTAGATATAGAGGAATTTAATAACTTAAGTGTTGAACAAGCCAGAGAAAAGGTTAAGGAATATTTGTTTTCCAGAGGAATGCATTTAGATTTATTTATTATTGCAAATCATCCTGTTTTTTGTAGATGCAATAATTTGGCAGGGGTGAAATTGGTTAAAGATCAATGGTTTATAGATTATGGTAATAAGGAATGGAAAGAATTAACAAAAAAGTGTTTAGCAAAAATGCGTATTTTGCCTGAAGAAAGTAGAAAAATTTATTTAGATACGATTGAATGGTTGGAGAAGAAAGCTTGTACAAGGGAGAAAGGTTTAGGTACTAAATTTCCTTTCGATAAATCAAAAATGATAGAAGCTTTATCAGATTCTACTATTTACATGGCATTTTATACTGTAGCAGATAAAATTACTAAATACAATTATGAAGAATTGAGTGAAGAGTTTTTTGATTATATATTCTTAGGCAAAGGTAAACCAAAGGATTCTTTGCATCAAGAATTAAGAAAATCTTTTGAATATTGGTATCCTTTAGATTCTAGGCATTCTGGATATGATTTAGTAAGGAATCATTTACCTTTTTTCATTTTTAATCATGTAGCAGTGTTTCCTGAGAAATATTGGCCAAGGCAAATAGTAACTAATGGTTTTGTTTTAATGGAAGGCAAAAAAATGAGTAAAAGCTTAGGTAACATTTTGCCTTTGAGAAAGGCGATTCAAAAATATTCTGCTGATGTGGTAAGATTTGCAATAGTTAATGGGGCTGATTTAGATACAGATACTGACTTTAACGAGAAGTCTGTGGAAGGAATTAAATCAAGAATTGAATACTTTGATAAAATAATTAATGAAATTTCTTCTCAGAAAAATCTAAATGATTCGAGTAATGATTTTGTTGATAAATGGCTTTCACATAGAATAAACTTAAGTATCAAATTAGTATCTGAATATTATGAAAATCTTGAAATTAGGAAGATTTGTCAATTAATCTTCTATGATCTTTTCAATACTTTAAAAAGATATGAGATAAGAAAGAACGGCAAAATTTATACAAAAGAATTGGAATTGGCAATGAAAAGCTTTGTAATTTTAATTTATCCATTCATGCCTCACTTGGCATGCTATTGGGCAAACAAATTGTTTGGAATAAAGAGTGTAAAGGAATTAGAGGCATTGGGTTTACCAAATTGTGATCAAAAATCAATTCATGCCAAATACGACAAACTTGAGGAAGAAATTATTAATCTAGAAAATGATATAAATGAAATTTTAAACATTTTAAAGCTTGAGAAACCAAAAAACAGTATTAAAATAATTGTATCTGCAGAATGGAAACGAAAACTAATTTCAATACTCAAAACTGAAAGATCTTTAGATAAAGTCATTCAAATTGCAAAATCAGATGAAGAGCTGAGGAACAAAATGAACGAAGTTATTAAACTTTCTAAAAAAATAATTCCTAATATCGATTGGTATCCAGAGTATGCATTGACGAGTGATGATGAAGTAATAGTTTTGAAGAGTGTCATTGAATATATTGCTTCTAAATACAATATTCTTAGTACTTCAATTATAATTGAAAAAGAAGAAGAATCCAAAGAAGCTAAAGCTTCTCAAGCAATGCCTTTGAAGCCTGCAATAATTATAAACTAAAAAGATAAAATTTCATCAATTACTTTTGTAATGTAGAGGTAGGTAGGTAATGAAAAATATTTCTATAAATAGGGCTTTAGGATTTCTTGTACTGCTATTTGGGCTTTTGTATTTTTCAGGTTGTATTTCAATAACTATTTATCATATTGTTGATGAAACAGGTAATTCTAAATTTGTTCAAGAGTACGATTTTTCTGGATTGGCTCAGTTTTCTTCAGGCAATGGAAGTCAATTACAACAGTTTAAAGAACAATTAATGGGGAGTTGTATAAATTTGACAAGAGAATATCCTGCATTAAAATGCTCAGTAGAAGGATATAAGCAAAAGATAGAGTATGATAACAAATTTCTTACAAGCCCAATAAAAGTAAATATTGATAACGAAAGTACAAATCAAACTGTTTATAGTTTGTATTTAGAAGAAATACCAGTTTTATCA
>JAVZJF010000078.1:0-5034 GCA_038870935.1 Candidatus Anstonellales archaeon
TAATTATTGCTCTCATATCATCTACAATTCTAATAGCAATTCTGTGTATGCGCATTTCTACATAACTTTAATGTGATGATTTAAATGAGCCCCTTTGAAGAAAGAAAAAACAAAAAAGTTATAATTGTTGGCGCAGGTCCTGTGGATTAGCTGCAGCAATGCTTTTATCAAGCAGAGGATTAAATGTAGAAATTTTTGAAAAAGATAACATAGTGTGAGGAAGGAACAAACCATTAATAATTAATGGCTTCACATTTGATAGTGGGCCTACTTTTTTAATGATGAAACATATTTTAGATGACATTTTCAAATCTTCTTATAGAAATTCTGAAGATTATTTAAATTTTGTAAAACTAGAACCAATGTATAGAATTCTCCACAAAGGTAAAGAAGTCTTGATGAGCTCTGATAAAAATAAAATGCTCGAAAAAATTAAAAGGAAATTTCCAGGTAATGAAGAAGGTTTTGAGAGATATTTAATTAATGAACATAACAAATACATTCACCTAGTTGCTTGTCTAAGAAAACCTTATTCAAGCATTTGGGAGATGTTCAAAAATCCTCTTAGAAAAGCATTTCCATATCTTGAATTAGATAAGACAGTTTATCAATCCATAAGCAAATACTTTAAGGACGAATTATTGAGGCTATGCTTTACATTTCAATCAAAATATTTAGGCATGTCTCCTTGGGAATGTCCAGCAGGCTTTTCCATGATTTCGTATGTTGAACATAAGTTTGGAATCTATCACGTAATTGGAGGATTAAACAAAATTTCACAAGCTATGGCTCAAGTTGCAAAAGAATATGGAGCAAAAATTCATTTAAATTCTGAAGTCAAAAGAATAATTACCGAAGGCAGAAAAGCTATAGGAATTGAATTAAAAAATGGAGAAATAAATTATGCTGATTTTGTGGTCATAAACGCAGATTTCTCTTATTCAATGTTAAATCTTGTAGATAAAAATTTGGTAAAGAAATATTCTGAAGAAAATTTAAAAAAGAAAAAATATTCTTGCTCGACTTTTATGCTTTATTTATGCTTGGATAAGCTCTTCCATATTCCTCATCATAACATCGTTTTTGGAGAAAGTTATAAGAAACATGTTGATGACATCTTCGTAAATTATAAATTGCCTGATGACTTGTCTTTCTATATCCAAAACGCTTGTATAACTGACCCTACTTTAGCACCTAAAGGTAAATCAACACTCTATGTGCTAGTTCCTGTATCAAATTTGAGAGCAAATATTGACTGGAATAAGGAAAAGAAAAGCTTCAGAGATAGTGTTATTGAACAGATAAAGCAAAAAACAGAACTCAAGGATTTGGACCAACACATAATATGTGAGAAAATTGTTACTCCTTTAGATTGGCATAACGACTTCAATGTTTATAGAGGAGCAACGTTTAATTTAGCTCATAATTTATCACAAATGCTCTACTTTAGACCGCATAATGAATTTGAATGTTTAGAAAATGTTTATTTGGTAGGAGGAGGCACTCACCCTGGAAGTGGATTGCCAACAATTTATGAGTCAGGCAGAATCTCTGCTAATCTAATTCTTGATAAAATAAAAAAGATGAAAAACAAAAATAACTAACTTACCTTCTAATACATCTGTTTTGAGTAGGGCTATTCGCTACCAAATCACATTTTTGTCCTATAGGGCAATCAGCATCACTTATACAATAACCAAACTTAAGCTTGCATAATTTATTCACAGTATCACAGTATTGATAGCTTGCACAATCTTTGTCTTCTTTGCAATACCCTGCTTTCAAAATACATTTCTTGATATATGGGTCACAGACCTCATAAAATTGACAATCTTTGTTTGAAGAACAATAACCTTGTTGAGGAACACAGTAATGGTCCTTTGTACAATATTCATGCCACTCGCATTCAGCACTTGTTGAACATCTGCCTTTTTCTGGGATACATCTTTTTGAAACTAAATCACAGTATTCCCAAGAATCACAATTCTCTTTAGAGTAACAAAAGCCCTTTTTCAGCTCACAAGTGTTTGTTTTATTATTGCATTGCTCCCAGCTTTTGCAATGCATGTCTGAATTACATCTTCCAGGTAAAGGAACACATCTTTGAGTATTCATATCACATACTTCATAGCTTTCGCAATCAAAAGAATTATAACATAAACCTTTTGCAGGTCTACATACATGTCTATTTTGGTCGCAAATTTCATTTGCTTTACATTGATTGTCAGCTGAACAAAATCCTGCCTTTGGCTTGCAATAATTAGATGATAAATCGCAAATCTGCCACTCAATATCACAATGTGTATCTGCAGTACATCTGTCTTTTTGTAAAACGCATTTATGAGATTTAATATCACATTGCTCTAATTCTTTACAATCACTATTAGATTCACAACTACCTGGTAATAATACACATTTACCTTTCTCAGCATCACATTTCTGATAACTTTTACAATCCTTATCAGTCTTACATTTTTTTGAAGAAGTTGTAGAGCAACCAGATATGACAAAAAAAGATAATATAAATAATGCAAAAATAAATACAATAATGAGCTTACTTAATTTACTTTCCATGTATGTGAAATTATCAACTAATGTTTTTAAACCTTTTCCAACAACAAGAATCAAATCAAGCTTTCCAGAACTTGTGAGTTCTTATAAACTGCATTTGGGCCTGTAAAAGAGAAAAAAAGAAGTGTCTATCATCTAAGAAATATTTTTTTAAAACTCTCTTAGCAGTTGCAACACTAATTCCATAAGTAGAAAGTGCATAAACAGCCCTTTTGCCATACACACGAACCAAAATTTCAGAGTCTTTTAACGAATTTACTTCGACCATCATTGATTGGCACTTCTTACATTTAATGACGGAATCCAAATAAGCAATTTTACAATACCATGAATTGTTACAATATGTACATCTTAAATGTACTTCTCTTTGATCTAAATTTTCCTTTAAGGTAGAAATAGCATCACTATGTGTATTTTCATTACTTTTGGATGCATAAACGTTCATTCCTAAAAAGTCAATAAATTCCAATGTTCTTCGTGATAAGTTATCATAAACTTTCAAATCAGAAATTAAATTATTCAACTCTTGCCGGAATTCTATATCAAAATATTTGTATTTACAGAAATTTATTGCTTCTTCACCATAAATAGTTTCAGATAAACTTCTTGCATACTCAAATGAAATCAAATTTTTACTTTCTTGAATCATCCCAAAATGCTTCAAGACTTGCGTTATGGTATTAACATATTGATTAGAATTGACAATAGATTCAGTAACATTTAATTTTTTCATTGCTTCTAAGATCTTTTGATGATTAAGAAATAAGGAATTATCATGAATAACAATTCTGTAGGCATCACTAAATGATGATACCTTAAAACCTAATTTATGTAAGGAATTTCTTAAACAAACTTCCAGAGCCCTATTCTTTTTAGTGCCTAAATGAGTATACAAAATATATAAATTATCCTCTTTAGAATACTCCAAATAAAATTGCTCAACATTCAAAGATTTACTAACCTCTTTTGCAATTTCATAATCAACAGGAATATCTTCACCTATCCAATCAGGTACAGCCAAAGCCATTACTTCCTCAATAGCTTTAACAATCTTTTTCTCAGTATCGATTTCTAAACATCGCCACGAGACACCTTTTGTCAAAAAAATATCATCAATCTCCAGCTTTTGTACAAATGTATAGTCCAATTTTGCTATTTTTCTGCCATTAGTTATATTAATTAATTCGTATTGCTCGTGAGAAGGAATGAAAGAACAATTCTTTAGATAACTTAACTTACCTGAAAACTTAGAATACAAAAAGCCTTTTTTTAGGTCATAAAAAATAAGACCATTTTTTGATAGCTCATAAACAATTTCTGCTAATTTTTTTATGCTTAAATTATAACAAAAAGCTTTTGAAAAAACTTCATGAATCTCATGAATTGAAACATAAGTCTCTTTAATACCTTCAGAAGTTGTTTTTTCAATCTCTTTCTCAGCTAAATAACCTAAAACTTGATGAGCTATTACATCATACGAATTAGTTAAAACTTTTTGCATTTCATTATCATACAAAAACTTAACAATTGCTTTTGCCTCTTCATAATCTTCTCTAGATAAAGAAAAAATGATACATTTTGAAATTCCTTCAAGGAAGTGATTGCTTCTTCCAGCTCTTTGAATAAGCTTTTCTCTTCTCTTTGGTGAACCTATTTGAACTACTAAATTAACATCACCTATATCGATTCCTAACTCTAAAGAAGATGTAGCAACAATACATCTTACCTTTCTTGACTTGAAATCTTTTTCAGCTTCTTCTCTAACATTTTTACTCAAAGAACCATGATGTATTCTACAATCAATTTTTTTAGAAAGCTCTGAAGCAACTATTTCAGCCATTTCTCTTGTGTTCGTAAATACAATTAACTTGTAATTTGATAATTTGGCTATTTCTTCTATAAGTTTGTTAAAAGAACTAGGAGATCTTACCTCTATTTCTATTTCTTTTTTTCTTTTAGATTCTATTATCATTCCTTCTCTATTTTTTCCACATAAGTAACTTAATATTGATTTTTTTTCAAAGATAGTTGCACTTAATCCAATTCTTGTTAATTTACCTCTAACTTTTCTTTCTAATCTCTCTAAAGAAATTGATAATTGTACTCCTCGTTTTGAATCTATTAACTCATGAATCTCATCAATTATAACATACTCTAAATTTGAAAAATCATAATTAGGATTTACCAATATTAATTGCAATGTTTCAGGAGTCGTTATTAAAATATCTGGATTTAAACTTGCTAATTTCTTCTTCTCTAATTCTGTGTTATCTCCATGTCTAACACCATAACTTAAACTTAAATCTTTAAGATAATGAAATCTCTTCAACATGTCTCTGTTCAAAGCCTTTAACGGAGTTATATAAATTATTTTCAAACCTTTTTTTGATTTGTCTATTGCAAATGCACTAGGAATTAAAGCAGCTTCAGTCTTACCATATCCAGTAGGCGCAATTATTAAAA
>JAVZJF010000079.1:0-5006 GCA_038870935.1 Candidatus Anstonellales archaeon
ACATCTAACTCTCAAACAAGCCATTTTATAATCAATTGTCACATTAAACTACCCAGGGATATCTTATCTTAATTTCTTCAATAAATTTAGCATGTCCTTTTGATTCTGCAACTTCTAAAAACGTGTGTCCTTTTTTATTCTTTAAAAATGGGTCAGCTCCATACATTAAAAGAAGTTTTGCCATTTCTATATGGCCATGAAGTGCTGCAATGTGAAGAGGGCCATTGAAGTATTTGTTAGGTTTGTTAACATTAGCACCACTTCTAATTAGTATCTCTACATTATCAAGCTTATTATTAAAGACAGCAAAGTGCAATGGGGTTTCCAATTTTGTAGTTTCTGCCTTGACCAGACTTGGCTTTTCTTTAATGAGTAATTTTAATATATTTGGTGATGAATATTGTGCAGCATAATGAATTGGCATAATACCATATTTATTAGGATGGGTAACAATTGCACCAAATTCTATCAAAGCTTTAACTGCTTCTTCATTATTATTTTTAACTGCATGATGTAAAGGCGTATTACCCATATTATCTTCTATGTTAACATCTGCTCCTCTTGCTGCTAATTCTAAGATAAGTTTAGTATTAGAAATACCTGCTGCTAAATGTAAAGGGGTTTTTCCATAGATATTTTTGATATCTATGTCAGTCATAGCACTTACTAAAGCTTTAACAGAATTAAGATTTCCTTTAATAACAGCTAAATGTAGAGGTACATCATTATATTTATTCATCAGATATGGATCGGCTTTATTTTTTAGTAATAGTCGAACGAATCCACCTTCACCACTTAGAGAGGCAAAATGTAACGGTGATTCATTATCAGCATTAGTAAGATTAACATCAGCTCCATTTTGTATAAGTAATTCTACAACTGGGTAATGATAATGGATAATAGCTAAGTGTAGAGGAGTATTTAACTTATGATTTTTTGCATTTACATCAGCACCATTCTTTATCAATAATTCGCAAATCTCTTTTCTTCCTGTCCAAGCAGCTAAATGTAAAGGAGTTTCATCTAATGAATTTCTTATATTAACATCAGCACCTCTCTTATTTAGGAGTTCAACAACTTCAGAAGAAGAATACAATACAGCTAAATGTAATAAATGCCTTGATGCAGTTAATTTTAGATTAGGAGATATTCCATTATTTATTAATTGTTCAATATCATTTATTGAATTACTTTTAAAATAAGTAAAGATAAGATCTTCAACTATTGGAGTTCTCTTCTTAGACATAAACGGATTCGTATAATTTGCTGCAGAAAATTTATTGTTAAATTTATTTGAATAGGTCATTATTCATCATATTGTTATAATTTATTTAAAAAAGTTACTGAATATTCGAACTGGCTTTAATATCATTAGTAAAGATTTTAATAAGATGGTTAAGTGATTGAATGAAGTCATTAATGTCTATAATTGTTATTTCTGATATAGGGATTCTTTTGCCTATTTCTTCCATATAATGTTGATCCAAAAGTGTTGAATCTGTAATTGGAGCAACAAAAATGACACCTAATTTAGATCCAGAAGATAAATTACTTTTAGTCTTACTTGCATTTTGATCTGCATATGATTTTAATTTGTCAATTACTTTGTTAACATCCTGGATTGAACCTGCAGTATTACCAAAGTCTGTGAAAAACAAAAACAGATAATCAGGTTTAACCGCATCATGGTAAGAACTTGTTTCAATTTTTGATAAAAATTCTTCATTAATTCTATCGTTAGTCTTTTCGATAACCTTCATACATGAACCGATCATGGTAGACAAATCTGTTCCTTCACCTATAATAGTAAAAGGAATTTCTAATCTAAATACTGAATCAATTTTTCTATAACTAAATGTTTTAGGATTAATCTCAATTTCAGCAAATTTTTCATCAGAAACGGATAGCAACTTTAATGTGATTTTTCTATATAATACGTCTATGGGATTTTCTTTTAATGATTCTAAATAACCAATAATAATTGCACCTACGTGCATTAATGATAGTTCTACAGGCGTCATATCAGGAATATTTGTATTAATCTCGCTTCTTGCACCTTTCATACTTCCACTAGTATCTATTGCCAAATATATAACTAAAGGTTTTTGCAAAATACTATTTCCTAAATTGAAATCAATTAAAGATTTCTTTCTAATAAACATACTTGAAACATTAGAATGCGCTGCAAAGTTCTCAGATGCTTTTCGAACATCTAAAACTCCTCTATTATTAGACCTTATTTTTTGAGTTACTATTTCTCCACTTCTGATCTGAGAAAAATAATCTTTATATCGCGCAACTAATTCTTTTGAAACTATTAATTGGTATACTGAAGTTGAAAGAGTCTCACTACTTTCTTCTCTTTTAATAATGTCTCCATTTTCTTCCTCAGGCTTTTCTTCCTTTTTAGATGCACTTTCATCGCTTTTTGATCCTTTTCCACCAAAGACTAAGTAAATATCGTATCTTCGTAGCACAGTTAAAATAGTAAAGAATTTAAAAGTTGCTAACAATGAACTATATCTTTTTTCAATATTACTTGAATCTAGAATATCTGTTTTTATTTCGTCTATTGCATTAATAATAGCAGAGATTAATTCATTTTTCTGTTGTTCAGATAATTTGTCTGACTCTATTTTGATCGAAAAATTTCTTAAAAACACATCAGTATCTAATTTCAAGGCAGTTAGTAGAGTATTTAGCATAAATTTAGTATCAACATCTGTTAATTCATCAATTTTAATGCCTGTAGTTCGCTCAGCTCTGTAAAAATGATAATAGCTAATTAATAAATTATTTAATATTTTATAAAAAGAAGCAGTCTGTTCATCTAATCTAATATCAATACCTCTTTCAGGTATTCTTATTGGTTTCTTTAACAAGAGTTCGTCAATTCTGCAATCCTCAGTTATATTATTAGTTTGTGAGAATAAGCGAACATCTGTCATTAATGAAACTAGAGTAATTAAAGTAGATTTTATTGACTTGTCATCTGCAGCTAATCTTACCAAAGGTATATTCTTTTTTTGACTTTCCTCAATAATTTCTTTCAAGTCAGGATACCTTGATAAAAGCTCTTCGTAAGCAAACTCACTTACTAAAGAAAAATAATGATTGATATTAATCCTTTCAGACTTTTTTTTCCTTATTTCATTGTTTACTTTAACAAGAACAGAATTTAAAAATTCTACTACAACGTCCACGTGCTGATTTAATGAATATCCATCTAAATCAACAATATTAAATCTCGTACGCCAATGTATTGAATCACTAATATCTGAACACTTTATTGAAAAACTATTAAATGAGAGATGTGCTGCTTCATGATACAAACTTTGCAACGTTGCCAAAAAGTTTAGTTCGCGTGATGTATATAAATAACTAAATGGTGCAATTTCAATAGTAGAGCCATCTGTTTGTGCTACAGTATATTGATTTGTTAGCATACTTATTTTAGCTTTAGCCATAAATTGAAGAAAATGATCCTTAATTTTATCAACAAATTCTTTATCATGACGAAATCTAATCAGCAAAGATGACAAATCAACGATGCCAAAAAATGTATCAAAGACTCGAGATTCTCTACTCATAGACATAGGTAACATTATTGTTGGATAATTTTGATCATTCATGTAAACAAATTTCAAAATTTCATCTTTAGATCTATTTGCTAATGAAAATCTTTGAAGAATTTTAAGAATAGCAGTCTCATCTAAGTTTGAGTTTATTGACTTGAGTAAGAGATTCAATTCATTATTAACAAATCTTTCTAAAGCAGTTAGCGCTTGTAAAGATGCATCCACTATTGGCATATTATAATTAACACAAGAGTTGACTACAGAAATTAAATAGAAAAATTGTCTATGAATTTCATGATCAAGTTTGTTCAAACTTTCATTAATTATTTGCTTAACATTTGAATCTGTGATTTCTGATTCTATTTCCATCTTTTTTTTCATTATCATGTTTAGGTAGGTAGCATGAATGCTTTCTAACCTTTTTATTAGATAGTCTATATCATCATCAACTGATACACTCGAATTGCATCGATGTTTAAGTACCATCAATGGATTATACAATCCGATATATAAGAAATTTGAAAACATAGAAAGTTTTGGAATTGAAGTAATCATGTAAGAAAGCATCTCTTCCAATTTATCTGGATTTGTTTTTTTTGCTCTAGAATACAAAGCAAAATTTTCATCAATATAAATAATACCTGTAGCTATAAATTTAAGAAAACCATCTTTTGGATAATTTAGAACCAAAAATGTATCAGAAAAAATATTTGAGTTTTCAACTAAAAAATATTTTCCTGTAACTACTGATATTCTTTCAATATAATTTCCCATTATATCAACATAATCGATTAAGTCTTTCTGACCTGTAGAAGATAAAAGCTCTTTAAGACTAGAAAATGTCTCTATTTTTATACCATTGGCTTCTGCATCTTTTACTATTCTAATAATGGCAGAAATTTTGTTTCCACTGTTATTATCTATATAATCAGATAGATATTTTGACTCACAAATTTTTATGAATAAATTAAAACTATTATTGGGATTTGAAATTGCTTGATTAATTTCTGAAAGATCTCTTATGAGATTTTTAAAAGAAAGGAATGCACTTATTATATCGTCTAACAAGATAGTGCCAATAGAAAGTTTTTTATCTTCAGTTATTTTCTCAGAAAATTGAATACACATTGAATATAATCTGATTCTTCTTGCTATCATTAAGGAAATATTCTCGATTGAACGAATTTTAGCCTCAGTTTGATTGCTTAATGAAATAGAAAAATCTTGAAATTTAAGAATTTCTAAAATATCTTTGTAGGTAGAAGAAATTATATTGATTAAATGTTCGTATATAACTTCTTTAAAATGTTTATCTAGGTAATAAATAGGCTTACCTTGAAATTCATCAAAAATAGTTTTACTTAATGAAAAAAATTCTTTTACTTTTTCTTGATATTCAAGGTAAGAAATTTGAGAAAATTGATTTTT
>JAVZJF010000080.1:0-4995 GCA_038870935.1 Candidatus Anstonellales archaeon
ATCAGTTATCATCAATGTGCTTCTGTTTTTCATCAGTTTCCATTTCCTCTACTTTTTCTAATGATTCTAAGAATTCATTTTCTTTTTTTAAGCTCGATTAATTTTTCAACTACATCATCAGATGTTATTGAATACATCTCAATATCAATTGACTCTTCAGCAGAGTCTAAAAAATTTAATATTATTGATTTTGAATTTGGTGAAAATACAATAGAAATATTGTTACTAATTTGATATGTCGATTCGTTTTGAGCTAATAAGTTTTTAAAAAAATAATAACCTTCACTTAACGAAATTCCAATTAGAATTCCTAAGAATATAAACAAAAGATTTGAGAAAAATCTGTTATTTACAAATTTATTAAATTTATTAAAAAATAGAGATTTCTTTTCTTTATTTTTCTTCAAAGAAATCACTTAATTCATTAATACTTATATCTTTGATTTTTATTTTTGACAATGAATTAAACAAATTAATGGCTAATTCGATTCTCGTAATACATGGAATGTTTCTTTCAATAGCTGCTCTTCTAATTTTGAAGCCATCTGAAAATTCGTTATTTCCTTTACTCGGAGTATTGATTACAATGTCTAAGACCTTGTTTTTAATTAAGGAAAATAGATTGTTTATATTATCTTGAGAAATTCTTTCAACAACCACGAAGTCAATTGATAGCTTTTCTCTATAATCTCTTTCTATTTTGTTTAATTCTTTAACAAATGCTTCATATGTTCCTTTGGTGAGATACAACGTTAAATTCAAATTACGTATTCGTTTTAATATTTCAGGTATTTTTGCTTTGTCTTTATCGTTTAATGAAATCCCTACATGAATTTTATTATTTGATTTTATTTTATCAATAGTACTCATCAAATTTGTATTGGCTGCTAACATTGCTTTCAAAAAAGCTATATCAAAATCATTTGAAATTCCTATTGTTTCTCCAGTTGATTTCATTTCTGGCCCAAGTACGAAATCTGTGCCTTTGATTTTAATAAATGGAAAAACAACACCTTTGACAGCATAATGTGAGACTCTAGGAATTTCAGGTAAATTAAAGTCTTTTAATTTCTTGCCTAACATAATTTGTGTTGCAATCTTAGCCATAGGAATATTTATTGCCTTGCTTAAATATGGAATGGTTCTTGAAGCTCTTGTATTAGCTTCAAGTACATAAATTTCACCATCTTTGACTATGAATTGAATATTTATCAATCCGACCACTTTAAGCGCACAAGCAATTTTTTTAGTGTATTCAATTAATTTATTTTGAATTTCTAAGTTAAGAGAAATAGGTGGAACTACACAATAAGCATCTCCTGAATGAACACCTGCTTTTTCTATGTGTTCCATTATGCCTCCTATAAAGACTTGTTCCACATCACATATAGAATCAGTTTCACATTCAATTCCATCAATATATTTGTCAATCAAAAGTGGATTTTCTTTTGTTATATAATCTCCTTCGGTTTTGAGATAGTCATCAAGTTCATTCTCATCAAATATAATGCTCATAGCTCTTCCTGCTATCACAAAGGAAGGCCTAACGACAACAGGAAAACCAATTTTTTTAGCAATAGTTTTAACTTCTTCTCTAGAATACGCGATTCCATTTTCAGGTTGTTTAATTCCTAATGACATAAGCAATGATCTAAATTTGTCCCTGTTACCTGCAATTTCAATACTTTCTAAAGGTGTGCCTAAAATTAATTTGCTGTATTTTTCTTTCATTAATAATGCTATATCTAAAGGTGTTTGGCCTCCAAATTGTATTATGATTCCATCAATTGATTGATTTTCAATTAGATCAATTATTTTCTCATATGTGAGAGGCTCAAAAAATAGCTTATCAGATGTATCAAAGTCAGTTGAAACTGTCTCTGGATTACAATTGACAATAATACTTTCATAGTTCATTTCTCTAATAGCTTGTGATGAATGTACACAGCAGTAATCAAATTCTATACCTTGGCCTATTCTTATTGGACCAGAACCTATTACCAAGATTTTTTTCTTTTTTTGGATTTTTTGATTTTGATTGACATAGTCGTTTGTAGCTGCTTCGTCAACCATTTCATAAGTAGAATAATAATATGGAGTTATTGCTCTAAATTCACCTGCACATGTGTCCACCATTTTGTAGGTTGGAATAATTCCAATGTTCTTTCTTTTTTCTCTTATTATGTTCTCGTCTAAATTGCACATTTTTGCTATATGATTGTCAGAATATCCTATTCTTTTAGCATTCCATAGTAATTTTTCGTTTAATAATGAGTGCGTTAAATCATATTCTAATAAAATAATATTCTTTAATTTGTATAAGAACCACGGGTGAATTCCTGTTATTTTGTTTATCTCTTCAATTGAATAACCAATTTTTAGTGCTTCAAATATTGCAAACAATCTTAGATCAGTTGGTTTTTCTAAGTGATAATAAATTTCTTTAGAATCTATTTTTGGCCATTTCATTTCTAATGAATAAATAGCTTTCATTAATGCTTCTTCAAAAATTCTTCCAATAGCCATTACTTCTCCAGTAGATTTCATTTGCGTACCTATTGTTCTGTCAGCTTTTGGCATCTTGTAAAAAGGCCATTTAGGTATTTTAACAACACAATAATCTAATGCAGGTTCAAAAGCAGCCGAAGTTCCAGTAATTTTATTTTCTATTTCAGAAAGCTTGTAGCCCAAAGCAATTTTTGTTGCAACTCTTGCAATTGGATAACCAGTTGCTTTTGAAGCCAAAGCAGAAGATCTAGATAATCTTGGATTTATTTCAATTACGTAATATTCTCCGTTTTTTTGATTAATGGCATATTGAATATTGCAACCTCCTTTTATATCGATCTTATTAACAATTTTTATAGATATGTCTCTAAAAAATTCTATTTCTTCGTTAGAAAGTGTTTGACAAGGAGCAACGACAATACTCTCTCCAGTATGAATACCCATTGGATCGAAGTTTTCCATGTGGCAAATATTTATTGCATTGCCTTCAGAATCCCTAACCATCTCATACTCAATTTCAGCAATTTTACTTATGTCTTTTTCAATTAGCACTTGAGAAACAGGACTCAGTGTTAGTGCTGTTTCAGCAAGTTGTCTTAATTCGTTATCGTTTTTAGCAAAACCCCCGCCAGTACCTCCTAAAGTGTAAGCAGGTCTTAAAATAACAGGATAGCCTATTTCATGAGCAAAATCTAATGCTTCCTCGACATTATTAACTGCTTTACTAGGAGGCAAATTTAATCCTAATTTTATCATAGTTTTTTTGAAGAGATCTCGATCCTCTCCAGCCATAATTCCATTTATATCTGTTCCTAATAGCTTCACTGAATATTTTTCTAAAACTTTTCTCTTGTACATTTCATAAGCTAAATTCAAGCCTGTTTGTCCACCCATTGATGCAATTATTCCATCAGGCCTCTCTTTGTCTATTATTTTTTCAAGAATTTCAGGCAATAATGGTTCTAAATAAATTTTATCAGCAATAAATCTATCAGTTTGAATTGTTGCAGGGTTAGAGTTTACTACAATTACCTCTATACCTTCTTCTTTTAGTGCTTTGCATGCCTGTGAGCCTGAATAATCAAATTCAGCTGCTTGCCCTATCACTATGGGTCCTGACCCAATGACTAATACTTTTTTTGGAGATTCCATCAATATACCTCAAAAAATTAGAATCCCAGGCATCAACTTATTTAATTAAAAATTCTAGTAGAGCTTTATGCATGTGCAACTTATTTTCAGATTGGGTAAATATTATTTTAGAAAATTTTTCAATTACAGAATCAGTAATTTCAAAGTTTCTATAGGCAGGTAAGCAATGCATAACAATTGCATTAGAATTAGCGTTTGATAAAATAGTATCGCTCAATTGATACTGCATGAGTTCTCTTATTCTATCAGCTTTTTCGTGTTCTATCCCCATACTTATCCAAGTGTCAGTATAAAATATATCAACATCTTTAGCACCTTCTATGGGATCTTCAATAATCTCAACTTTTGTGTTTTTCTTAATTAATTTCAAATATTCTTCATTACTTGCATATTTTTTTGGACTCACTATTTTTATTTTTAGTTTAAACAAGGATACTGCATAGAGCAAAGAATTAGCAACGTTGAAGTTCGCATCTCCATAAAATGCCAATGTTTTTGAAGAATCTAAGTAATTAAATTCTTTTAGTGTCATCAAGTCACTCAAGGCTTGACAAGGATGTTCTAAATCAGTTAATCCATTTATAATCGGAATTTCAGAATAGCGAATCAGTTCATCAAGATCTGAGTGTTTGTACATTCTCACTATCAATGCATCAACATATCTGTTCATCACTCTGATAAAATCTTTCATAGGTTCTCCTCTAGTTAATTGAGTAGTAACATGGTCTAAATAAATTGGACTTCCACCAAGATGATTTATTGCCACTTCAAAAGCTACTCTTGTTCTAGTGGATGGTTTTTCAAACATTAAAGCAATGTTTTTTCCTTTCAATAAATTACTTCTAAAGTTAGTTTTCTTTATTACTAATCCTCTTTCAATAAGATTCTCTATTTCCTCTTTAGTCAGGTCTGATACTTTTGCAAAGTGTCTTATTCTTATTTTACTTTTATTTTTTCCAATTTTTTCAAGTACATTTTCATTTTTCATAACACTACCTCATAAATTTTTTACATATTCGTCAAATATCCATTTTGTGTCAAATGTTCCTGGTCTTGCCTCAGGATGAAATTGTACACTTGCTACATTTAATTCTTTGTGCTTTAAGCCTTCTATGGTATTATCATTTAGGTTTAACATCCAAATATCTAAGCAATTTGGCAGAGTATCTCTATCAACAGCATAACCATGGTTATGGGTTGTGATGTAAACCTTCTTTGTAAATAAATCAATGCATGGTTGATTAATTCCTCTATGACCAAATTTTAGTTTGTATGTTTTTCCACCAAAAGCATGACCTATTAATTGATTACCTAAACAGATTCCAAAAACAGGAT
>JAVZJF010000081.1:0-4990 GCA_038870935.1 Candidatus Anstonellales archaeon
CAAAAGTTTGAAGCATTTTGTAGAAACAAAAGCAATGCCAAATTTATTATTTTCAGGCTCTCCAGGTACAGGAAAAACGACTTGTGCAATAGCATTGGCAAGAGATTTGTTTAAAGAAAACTTCAAAACCTCTTTTTTGGAATTGAATGCGAGCGATGAGCGAGGAATTGATGTAGTTAGAGGTAAAATAAAAGATTTTGCCAGGATGAGTTCGTTAAGTAATGTACCTTTTAAGATAATATT
Source organism: Candidatus Anstonellales archaeon (assembly GCA_038870935.1). GTDB lineage: Archaea > Micrarchaeota > Micrarchaeia > Anstonellales > SKW190 > SKW190. The sequence continues at coordinate 244 of JAVZJF010000081.1, forward strand.
TTTAGACGAAGCAGATGCATTAACAAATGAAGCACAACAAGCTTTAAGAAGAACAATGGAAATATATTCAAGCGTTACCAGATTCATTTTATCATGTAATTATTCGAGTAAGATAATTGAACCGATTCAAAGTAGATGTACTATTTTCAGGTTTAGGACATTAAATAAAGAGGATGTTTTTAAACTTATTAATAGAATAGAAGAAAAAGAAAAATTACATGTAGATGAAAATGCAAGGGAATTGCTTTTCCACATTTCTGAAGGCGATTTAAGAAGACTATTAAATATCTTGCAAGCATGCAGTATGCATTCTAAGAAAATTTACAAAGAATTGGTTGAAAGGATAAGTGGCACAGTTTCCATTTCAGGGTTAGAGAATTTAGTTGATACTATTATATCTGCCAAATACGTTGAAGCAAACGAAATAATAGACAAATATCTATTAGAATATGGATTAAGTGCAGAGGATTTAATTTATCAGATTTACAAATATGTAATTTCTGCCAAAGGTATAGATGAAAGAAAGAAAATGGAATTCATAGAGACTTTAGGAGAATTCCATTATAGAATAACAGAAGGTAGCAATGAACAGATTCAGTTAAGAGCAATGATAGCCAAATTATGCTTAATTTCCTTGAAAAAATAGATTTTTGAGTGAATAGTATGGCAAATGAAAACGCGTTTATTGATTATGACGTTATCGTGATTGGTGCAGGCCCTGGAGGAAGTGCTTGTGCAAGCTTTTGTGCCATAAAAGGCTTAAAAACTTTGTTGGTTGATAAACAAAAATTCCCAAGAGAAAAGATTTGTGGAGATGCATTAAGTGGAAAAAGTATTGAAGTCTTAGAAAAATTGGATTTGATCAAGGACATAGAAAAGCAGCAACATGCATATATAAAATCCATCATCTTTTCAGGGCCAAATGGCAAAGAAGTTGAAATTTCTTTTGAAAAGGAGAAAGGAGATTACCATGGCTATTGTATAAAAAGAATTTATTCTGACAATGTGATTTATCAAAAAGCTAAGAAATTATGTGATACCATTGAAGAGTTTGAAGTTATTGATTTAAAATACGAGAAAGAATTTGTTGAGGTAATAGGATTAGATAAAAAGACTAATTCACAAAAAGCGTTTAAAGCCAAATTAGTTGTTGGTGCAGATGGCGCGTATTCAAAAGTAGCAAAGATCAATGGTTTAGACAAAATAGAATATGAACACCATTGTACTGCCTTAAGAACATATTTCAGTAATGTAAAAGGAAATAATAAAGAGCATGCTATAGAATTGCATTTTGTAGAAGAAGCAATTCCAGGATATTTCTGGATATTTCCTGTAGGTAATAACGAATGGAACGTAGGAATTGGTATGATTACTAAGGACATGCAGGAGAGAAGAGTTAATCTAAAAGATGTTTTAATGAAGGTAATTGAATCAGAAAAATTCAAGGAAAGGTTTAAGGATGCAAAGATGATAGATTCTATAAAAGGTTGGACCTTACCTTTTGGCTCTAAAAAAAGGAAAATGTATTCTTATAGGACCATGTTAGTTGGAGATGCTGCGCAATTAATAGATCCTTTTACTGGAGAAGGACAAGGAAATGCTTTAGTCAGCGGTTTAATTGCTTCAGAAGTAGCAAAAATGGCGAATAAAAAAAATGATTTTTCAGAAGAATTTTTAAAAATTTACAATGAAAAAGTTTACGAAACATTGTGGAATGAATTAAATACTAGTTATCAATTACAGAAAATGTCTAAATTTAAATGGTTGTTGAACTTTGTTATAAGCAAAGCTGCTAAATCAGAAAAAGTAAGAGAAACAATAACTTCTATGTTATCAGGACGAAAGCCTAAAAATCATTTGTTCAATCCTTTGTTTTATATCGAATTGTTGTTTAGTTAACAATCAATTAAATCAAAATGTATAGATTTATATTCATTAAAAGTGAAAAAAAGTTGTGGGTAGAAGATATACTATAAAATTTAATGCTTTTTGCTACTTTATTCTTTTAATTTTACTATTAACAAATACGATTTTTTCACAAGTAGAAAAGGTAGCTACGAGAATAGAAGTTGAAAAATATGATATAGTTGACCAAATAACAGGAGATATTAAAGAGATAGAAGTAACAGCTTATTTATATCAAGACTTCACTTTTCCTAAGAAGATGCTTCCCAACAATATAATTTACGTACAATGGAGTACTGCAGGAACAGAGACTTTTACTCAAAATAACATTTGTTATGCTATAACTGCAGATGGATCAGAAGATGTTAAAGGTAGAATTAAAATACGCTTAAGAGATTCTGGAGATTTATCAAAAAAACCACCTATGCCTGCAACAAACGACAGAATAATTTTACGATTTGTGTTTTGTGGCAATTCAAATGAATTATCAGACATAAAAAGCTGTACAGGTTATGAAATTAATCCATATTCCATAAAACCGTGTGACAATTTGATAATAGGTTATACAAATAACTATAATTCTAAACTTGTACCTCAATTCAAAACTATTTTTGCAAGGAGTAACACAAAGACTGTCCCAATAATAAATACGAAAAGGAACAGGCTTTTGCCGATTGATAACTTCTTTTTCTGTTTAACTTTAGCATTAATATTTGCACTACTCGGCTCTGCAATGTTTGCTACTGGAAGAAATCCTTTTGCTATGTTAGACATAACTCCTCCGAGGTTCAAAGTATTGAGATTAACTGACCAAGGAATTTTTCATGTTAATTTATCTTTGAGTACGTATACTTCAAATGTGATGAAAAGATTCATAGATAAACAGATTGATAACGTAAAAATTGAGAAAAGTTCAACCAAACAAGGTTTAAATCAGACAAAAGTGAGGATAAAAAGTAATGTATTGAGAGATTTAGCAAAGTCTATTGATGAGGCAAGTCCACATCAGACCATAAAGGCAATCATAACATCTGTTACTCAAACCTGGAATTCTGCTTATAGAATGGTAAAGCCAAGAAAAAAGATAAACGTTGAGGTTTCTAAAGATAAACAAGTTACTATAAGATTGAGTCCAAAGCGGCAAGAAAGAAAAAGAAGTAAAGTGCAAAATGATGTATTTATAAATTTAGATAGAATACATTTTAAAGGAGAGATTTATGAGATAGATGGGGTTTATTACGTAAAAACAAGTCAAGGAGAGATACAAAAACTTCAACTACAAGGAGGCAATATTTCTATAGATACTATGGGAAAGGTGGATATCAGATTAGATCGTAGTAAAAGAATAGGATATTTGTATAGCGAAGACAATTCATTCATAGTAATGAACACAGAAGGAGGAACGATGAGATTATTTGTTCCGCAAGCAAAAGGTAATCAAATACAGTTAATGGTAATAACAGATAAAGAAGCAGTGGCAAAATTGGGTTATCAAATTCTTCTAAAACATAAAGAACTTTTAAATGCAAGTGATATTCAATTCGAAGTAAAAGGAAAAAAATATATTGCCAGAATAGAAAATGGGGTTTTTATAGTTAGAGACTCTGAAGGAAAAATTGTAGACCAAAATAATCGTGAGGTTTATGATGAGGGTAAAAAGGCTTTTTTAAAAGAATATGACAGATTAAGAGATGCTTATGCAGGAACTTTAGGATCATTAGGATTAAGTATTTCTTTAGAAAGTGCCAAAAAATTGGGGATTCAAGGACTCCATGATGGAGAATTTGTTGAAACTAAAGATAACAAAAAAAGAGGTAGTTTATTAGAAGATTATTTAAAAATTTTAGGATTGTCTCTATTAGTTTATTTGAACGATCGAAGTTTAATAGGAAAAATGAAAACTATAGGTACTGCTGCTGGATTGTTTTTAACACATCATTATTCAAAAGAATACGAAAAAAGTACAGAAAGCACAACTGCTAAATTAACATCAAAAGGTATGCGGTCTTTAACAGGTATAAAATATTTTGATGCAGTTTTTCTAATAGGTGCCGCGCATTATGCTCCAGTAATAGCAGGTATGAATAAGATAAAAGAGATGTTAAGAATTTCAAAGAAAAAAAGAAAGAGTATTAATAAAGGCAGTAGTGATAGCTTTATAGATAGATTGGAAAGCATGGGAAAAGTAATAGGGAGTCAAAATCAATCATTAACTATTGCTTTTTTGAATGAAATAGGATTAATGAAAATTGGTTTCATTAGAAATAGTATAGCATTTATTTCAGAAAGCATTGGAAAAACAATAGGAAAAATTTTTGGAATAAAAGAAGTTGAGTACTTGAATTTCAAAGATGAAGCTTTTTCAGAACAAGCGATGTACATTTTAGGTTTTACGTTTCAGTATTGGATGCTATACGCAAGATACTTAGAACTCAAAGATTATTTCAGAGATAAAGATTTTGATAAAATGAAACCAGATGAAAAAAGAGATAACGAAAAATTGTATTATGAATATTTGCATTTGAGAAGTTTTTATGAATCTCCAAAAATGGACAAAAATTATTGGAGAAATCTATTTAGAATTCTATTATTAATTGCTATTTTAAATGAGGCAAAATTAGATAAAAACAGAAAAAATTTATTCTGGCAGAGTATGCGATTGCTATTTGACCCAGAAGCAGGATTGGCAAGAGATACTTTTAATTATATATATTCTTGTATGTTCTTTGGTCAATTCATTGAAAAGGAAGTTTATACTAAAGAAGGTTTAATATATATCCAATCCCAATTCTTGCTGAATGACGAGCTAATAAATAAATTACAAGAGATTGAAGAATTGAGA
>JAVZJF010000082.1:0-4890 GCA_038870935.1 Candidatus Anstonellales archaeon
CCATAGATTTTATGTCAATTAATGACCATCCCTTTTCTTTCCATGTTAACACGTAAGCAAATGATCTTTCCCTGCCACCTTCCAACAATGCTCTTTTTTGTTCAAACTCCCGAACAGTTTCGTCTCTCTGTTTTTTAAGGTCGGCGAGCGACAAATACTGCACCAAATCTCGGCGTACTTGCGATATTAGCAGTTTTCTTTCCATATAATCGAGAAGAGAGTCAAACAAGTGTTTATTTGCATCTTTATATATGAAATTGCTGATTAGAATATCCTTATTTATTACTCCTCCGTGCCTTTCGATTAGGTCTTTGACTCTTTCCTCTGAAGGGTGGTTTTTTAAATGATATTTCCCGTTACTCTCTTCTACGAATTCATAATTTTTTAAAATTCTTGCATGTTTTTCTAAGTCATCTAATCCCATATCAGGAATTATCTTACTATCGATACCAAAAGGTAATAAATCTCTGATGGCCCAGCTTTGGCTCCAACACTCTTCCAATGTTAATTTTTTCCCTATACAATTAATAAAAAACCTACAAGCACTCACGGTTCTCTCAACAAACCCCTCAAAATCAAGGACATAACCTTTTTCCGTCATTCTCTCAAACCATTTTGTTAATTGCCCTCTTAAACCAAACTTTTCAAACATTAAACTATATGCACGTTGAAGCAAATCTCCATCAATTCCTTCACCACGTTTTTTCGCTAATGCAATCACAAGAAGTTTTGCTATGTCACGCTGTTCCACAGTGGTTATTAGTATCTGGGGCAATGCCTCAATTTCTTCTAAAACATCAGAGGGAGGATGACGATCCGTTATTATAAGAATTAAGTGCGCCGCGTTTTGTCGAATTAACTTTGATAATTCCACGATGTCTTCACGTGTAATTCCGCCCTTTTTAATCTCAATAAAAGCTCTTATTGGAAAATCTCTTGCTTCTCCAAAGAGTTTAAACCTAAAAGATAATGGTCCCTTCATGACTGCTCAACCAGAATACCTAATTTTTTAAGCATATCTACGAGCGTTTCTTCACCATATAAAAGAAATTCACGCTCAATAAGTTTCTCATTTGCTTCTTTCCACAATTCTAATCTTTTGTTTCTATCGATAATGAAGTCTAATTCCAAAAAATTCGGATTTGGGTAGATTCTATCGATAAGCTCGGGAGAAATTAGATAGAAGTCGCCACTTTTGCGCCAACGCAAAAGTATTTTGAGAATTTTCCTTGCTTCTTCTATTTTCTTTTTTACTTCAATCTGTTTTTCTTTCCATTCTTCAATGAATTTTAATGGATCCTCTTCAAATAACATGTTTCTAATGGCTATGGTATTTCTACGTTCTACATCTGTTATATCTTCCATTTTTACACATAATGCAAATCTATCCAGTATTTGTGGTCTTAAAGTTCCTTCTTCAGGGTTTATTGTACCAATCAATGTAAATCTAGCTGGATGCACCAATTTTATTCCTTCTCTCTCCACTACATTCCATCCAGATGCTGAAGCATCAAGTATTACATCTATTAAAGAATCTGGGAGTATATTTACTTGATCAATATATAGTATTCCTCTATTTGCTTGCGCTAATAATCCTGGTTGAAAAGCTTTCACACCTTCTCTTATAGCTTTTTCCCAATCTATTGATCCTACTACTCTATCTTCTGTAGCACTTATTGGTAATTCTACAAATGGCATTTTCATTTTTGCAATTTCAATCTTTTCTCCATTGGTAATCTTCTCTTTACATTGATTACACATTTCTTCCACTTTATATGGGTTGCAATGGAAAGTACATCCTTCAACAATTTCTATTTCTGGTAATAAGTCTACTATGGAGCGTGCGATAATAGTTTTTCCAGAACCTTTTGGTCCTATTATTAGTACTCCACTTATTGTTGGGTCCACTAGTATTGTGAGTAATGCCTTCTTCACTTTCTCTTGACCTACTATTGCTGTAAATGGATAATTTAACCCTCTATTACTTAACACTCTTATTCAATTCTTATATGTATCTTTATTTTAATAAAGTTGTTTCTAGTGGATATGTTTTCACTAGAGTGAATTTATCATGTAGATAGTTACTAGTTTTACATAATAGTTATTTATATTGACTTGTTACTATTTATTTTAGTTATGTATATTGATGTTCATGTACATTCTTCATTATCAGATGGACTTTATAATCCAAGTAAAATTGTTAAATATAGTGTTGGGAGAGTTGATGGATTAGCTTTTGTTGATCACATCTATAATGTTGATTCATTAAGTTTACTTAATAAACGGTTTAAAGTTTATTTAGATGCTAAAGTTAATGATTTAATAGTTTTACCTGGAGCTGAATTTTCCTTTGATTTTGGTCATGTAACTGTAATTTTCCCAAGTTTTAAATGTGATTTTCCAGATAGGTGCATATTAGATTTCCATCAATTTTACGATTTCGTTAAAGATCTTGGTGGTATTATTATTGCTGCACATATATTTCGTTCTTCTGGTATTGGTGAGAGAATATATAATCTTAAAAATTATTTTGATGCTTTAGAAATATATCCATTTAAAACATCTTTAGATATTTTCCCATTGAAAATACCATTGATTGCAGGTTCTGATGCTCATACACCTTGGACTATTGGATTTGCATATACCTTTATCCATGAAGCTAAATCTAATATTGATGACATTATAGAATGTATTGTTAAAGGTAAAGCTATTCCAATTATACGTAAATCTTATTATTTAAGGAAGATACTTGATTCACCCCATCTATTGAAATTTTTTGTTAAACGTATTTCTCCACGATTTTAAATGCTTCGGGAATTTTCTCCACCACATCAGTTGCAGTTATATGATACCCTTTTTCAGAAACAGCTATATCTCCTGCTAAACCATTTATAAATGCTGCTGCTACTGCAGATCTAAATGTATTATTAGTCCAAGCTAGGAATGTTGATGTTACCCCTGTAAGTACATCTCCAGTTCCACCTACAGTCATACCTGGATTTCCAGTTCTATTAACCTTAACCTTTATGCCATCTGAAATTATATCATAATGTGATTTCAATAGTATTGTTACTTCGAGTTTTCTTGCTTCATTCATGACTATTGGTATCCTATCTTTCCATCCTTCTCCTTCTTCATTTGGCAGAGTTATTCCCGTTACTATTTTGAATTCTCCTGTGTGTGGTGTTACTATTGTTCTTGTTCCTTTAACTATTGATGGGTTTTTAGCATAAGCTTTTAGTGCATCTGCATCTATAACTAGGTTTTTACCTTTTTCAGCTGCCATCTTAAATACTTCCATTGCATTGTCTAAAACTTCTTGTGTAGAAGATAATCCAGGTCCAATAGCTACAACATCTGCTTTTTCAATTTCTTTTTCAATAATCTTTAATCCCTTTGTATTTAAGTATTCTCCTTCATATTCTTTAACTATTAAATTTGGTGAGAAACTTCTTATGGCATTTGCAATTTTACTTGGAGTTATGATTATAGATATATCGGCTCCAGTTCTTAAAGCGGCTAAAGCTGTTAGAGCTGGCGCACCTGTGTATTCTATGCTACCACCAATAACGATTATTCTACCGAAATCACCTTTATGTGAAGTTTCCCTTCTCCTTTTAATGTTTATTATGACGTCTCCAGGTCCTGCGAATAATTCTACTTCTGGTGGGATTCCAATGTTTGATACTATTATTTCACCAGCATATCCAGTTCCATCCTTTGTCATTAACCCAATTTTTGGTTTGTGATGTGTAATGGTTAAATCAGCTTTTACAGCTACTCCCAATGGGGTTCCGTTATTTGGATCTATACCTGATGGTACATCTATTGATACTATCTTTGCTCCACATTCTCTTGCGTGATTAATAATCTTTATTATTTCTGATGCTGGTGGTTTTACTAAACCTCTTATACCAGTTCCAAGTAGTGCATCAACTATAACCTCTGATTTAGTCAATAACTCCTTTATTGAATCTATTTGACTTGTATCTTCAATTACTATTGTTTTTATTGATGATTTTAATTCATTTATTATCTTCCAGTTTATTTTTGCTTCTTCACTTCTTATGCTTTCTGGTCTCCCAATAAGTATAACTATAATCTCTATCCCCAATCTAGACAAATGTCTTGCTGCAACAAATCCATCTCCACCCTTATTTCCACTTCCAGCCACTATAGTTATACATTTTTTCGGTTTTATCATTTCAAGAATTATCCTTGAAACTTCTGCACCCGCATTTTCCATTAACATTAATCTTTTTATACCTAGATATTCACAATTTACGTCTATTGCTTGAATTTCCTCTACACTTAATCCCTTTTCTATTTTTTGCATCATCTAGTAATTGGTTGCACTATATACTTTAACCTTTTTACTACTGCTTTCCTCATTTATTTTCTCAAGGAACTCTAGTAATTCTAATCCCACGATTTTATTAAAGCATGTGGAGCACAAAAATTTCTTTTCACCGTTTTTAAGGATATATTCATACATTGGTTTTAGATTACCTCTGCTAATGGTTAAGCTATTCCTTGAAAGTTTTCTTCCACAAATGTGACATCTCTCTTTCACACTTACTTTTCCCCTAGACATCGTTGTTTCACAATACTTTATGTTTCAACTCTTTTATAAGCTGTAGTTTATACATACATTGAAATCTACAATTGATTGTTTATGCTCTCTTTTCTCCATGCTTTAAATGTATTTTCTTTTGCATTTAATTGATTAATACAACTTGTATTTACTTAGTCTTGATGCATATATCTTCATATATGTAAACTTTAAAGATTATATTTTCGAGGTCTAGAATTTATTTAGGGAGTATTTTGCAAATTTTTCTTGATAAAGTTATATTAACTGTTCTTATGCTTACTGAAAATAAACCTATT
>JAVZJF010000083.1:0-4848 GCA_038870935.1 Candidatus Anstonellales archaeon
AGACCTTCCTGGACTGAACTTGACCGGAGACTATGTGACAGAATATGCACTGCTGCTTCTGAATTCTAAGAATCTGTTCGGGACTCAACTTAGAAAGATCTCCCTCTGAAACTGCCATAAGAGATATTTAAAAAGTTGAGTTAATAAATCTTTCTTATGATAATTATATTATTCCTCCACCACATATTTTATTATTTAAAACTAGAACAAATCTGCCCATAGGTTGAACCTCTTCAAATTTGTCAAAGATTAGTGGTGAAGAAGTAGAAATTTTAACCTTGCATATTTCCAAAAAATTGATTTTAGAATTATCATCCTTAATAATATGAAGGTCAGCTGAATCAATTTTTTCATAAATCTCAGTTATACTGCAATCCGTCTTTTGAGGACCTAGTCTTAAAAGTATTTTTTCATTGAGATTTAATGAAGTTTCAGATATCCAAAATATAGTTGCAGTTACTTCTTTCGAAATGATTGGCATTGCTCCATTACAAATTACACATCCCCGATCAATTTTTGTTTTTGGTTCTATACTTATTCCTACACTTTCTCCACTATTTACTTCATACTTTTGTTTTAGAAATGAATGTATTTGACTTACGCGTGTTTCAGTATTGTAAGGAACAATTATGACATTATCGCCAACTTTTAATCTGCCAGATTCTAATCTTCCAACTATTATTTGTTGGTTATCTATATCATAAACATCTTGAACTACCATACGCACGCTTGGATTGCTTTCTTTCTTAGGTAAAATAAAACTATCCAAAGCTTCTGCTAAAGTATTGCCATCATACCACGGCATATTCTCTGATTTTCTCACTATGTTATCCCCATCCCTAGCTGTTATTGGAATGATGCTCATCGGGGTTATTGTGATGTTATTCAGAAATTTGAGTATTTCAGATTTCACTTCTTCAAATCTTTTTTTATCATAATTAACTAAATCCATCTTGTTTATTACCACAATAATTTGAGATATTCCTAAAAAGTTCAGGAGATATGCGTGTCTTTTTGTTTGCTCTTTTACACCTTCCTTTGCATCGATTATTAGAATTCCTGCTTCGGCTTGAGAAGCTCCTGTGATCATATTTTTTATTAACTCTTTATGTCCCGGCGCATCAATTATTGTATATTTTCTATTTTTTGTTTTAAAAAACACTTGAGTTGTGTCCATAGTAAACTGGTATTCTATCTCCTCTTTCAAGCTATCTGCAATAAATGCAAATTCCATTTCCTGGCCTAGCTCTGAACAATTTCTTTTCAATTCCTTCAATTTATCTTCAGGAATGCTATTTGTATCAAAAAGTAATCTTCCAATTAGAGTGGACTTACCGTGATCAACATGCCCAACTATAACCATGTTTATATTTGCACATTCTTCCATTAATGAATCACCTTAATTAATAGTATAATCCCTTCAATAAGAGTTGCAGTTCCTATAAAATGAGTTAAAGTTTCAGTATTTGAATTTTTAACAGTTAAGGTTGCAAGAGGAACCGCAATAATAGCTCCAATTAATAGGTACGGTAGTAAAATCCAATCAACTGATTTTTTCAGTATAAAATAAGTCGTGATCCCAACAAAACAGGTTAGTGCTTCAGCAAATGAAGTGATAGCCACCGCTTTTTTAGCATTTATCCCAGCAAATAGTTGACCACTAGTCACAAGTGGGCCATAACCTCCCCCGCTAACTCCTTTGTTAAAAGAAGCCATAGCACTTACTAAAATTAATTTTCTCCAAGAAAATTTGGTTACTCTATTTAGACGTATCAAGATTAATAAACTCATAAATATTATCATAATGCTAATATAAAGGTTTAACCAAAATTGTGAAATCTTTATTGCAAAGATTATTGCAGCAATAGTTCCGAATATGCTGCATATTGAAAGTATTGCTGCAATTTTTAAATCTAAAGATATTTTTGACGATATATTGTTTTTATTGGTGCTTCTAATTTTTTTGTTAAAAATATGGATAATAAATTCAGGTATTTTCGAGTGAAAATCAACGTTTCCAAGTTTATGATGAAAATATGCAGCTAAAATTCCGGTTACAAACTCTGAGAGAAGAATAGCTGGAACGACTTGAAACGAATCAAATCCCATGAGTAATAAAATTGGAGCGAGCAGTGTACCATAACCCATTCCGATAGTTGAATCAAAAAATTCTGCTATGAATGCAAAAATTATTATTACTACACCTAAAATTGGATAAAGTGTGAATGTCAAGCTGTACACCTCACATGTATCCTAAGCTCCTAAGTTTTTGCATCATGTAGCTCTTTTCTTTATCTTGTGAACGACCAGACCTTTCGGCTATTTTTGTTATTTCAAGTTCTTTAACTATTTCTTCAACATTAGAAGCGTTAGATTCAACAGGGAGACAACAGGGAGCGCAGCCTATACTGCGGTAACGTTTACCATCTTTTGCAAAGTAAAGTGGTACAATTGGAATATTTTCCCTTTGTATATACCGCCATATATCCAGCTCAGTCCAGTGAAGTAGAGGATGAACTCTTATATGATTTTCGTTATCATATAAGGTGTTGTACTGATCCCAAAGCTCAGCAGGCTGGTGTTTATAGTCCCAATTGAAGTTTTCATCTCTTGGCGAAAAATATCTTTCTTTAGCTCTTATTCCGTGCTCATCTCTTCTTATACCAAGGAGTATTGCTCTGAATTTGTATTTTTCTATTGTTTGTTTAAGTGCTTCTGTTTTAAGTGCAGTACAACATTCAAATCTACCTTTTTCAGGTCCTATTCCGTTTTTAATTGCTTCTTCATTCTTGCTTACTATTAGATTGAGATTCCATTTTTCAGCATACTCGTCTCTAAATTTATATATCTCAGGAATTTTATAGGTTGTATCAATGTGTATAATAGGAAAAGGAATTTTTCCAAAAAAAGCTTTTCTCGCCATCCACAACAAACTGGTGGAATCTTTACCTATACTCCACAAAAGAGCTATATTTCTAAATTCAGAATATGCTTCTCTTATTATATATATCGTCTTATTTTCTAAATACTCTAAGTAATCCAATTTAATATCCTCCTTCTAACATTTATTTTTAATTTTCAAAAGTTATTGCAATAAACTTTTTCCTTCAAAGGATTGAGAGTAGTTAATTTTTAATATATCCAATATTGTAGGGGCTATATCAATTAAGGAGGGATTCTTTTTATTAATCGGAAAATTTGTGAAAAGTACTCCTGGAACCTCGCTATAATCTACAATATGATCTCCATTCCATAGTTTAGTATTATCCATGATAACTTCAGAAGTAAAACCTCCAATAACGCTTTGCCAAGCCATACGATAACCTGGCTCAAATCCTATTAATATATCTGGAGAATCAAATACATAATCGAAGGAGTTTATATAAGTAGATTTGTAAACTTTTTTTATGATCGTTCTATTTGTTTTAGGATCTTTGAAATCTTTTAATCGCATAATTATCTCATCAATGAGAATTTCTTTATTCTCGGGATCAACAATTCCGTTTTTTTCTCTTCCTTTAAGGTTTAAGTAAATTCCTGAAAAACCTACAGAATAAGCTTGAGTTTTATTCCAATCCACATATTTGAAAAGTTCACCTGCATCATTCTCACTGATATTTTTTTTCAAAGTCAAAAACCCATTTCTCATAAGCCACGTATTTATATTAACAGCTCTTTCAAAACTAGTAAATCCGTGGTCTGAGAATATTATAAGCGCAGTATTATTATCGATACTATCTAACACTTTTCCAATTAGTTCATCTTTCTGCGTATAATAGTTTATAATTGCTTCATTAATTAAAAAATCTTTCGAGAAATTAAAAATATTTTTATCATCCCAATTGACATGTTGAAGCCTATCCCCCGCGTCAAAACCAAAAGCTAGCACGCCAGAATCTCTTTGTTTAAACTTATTAAACTCATAAAAAAACATTTTAGTTCTTTCAGATTCAATCTGGTTTATTTGATCTAAAAAAACTTTTCTCGGTATTGCATAATCATTAAGTGCATTAGTATCCTCTGGCATTCCGAGAGTATAAAATAATCCAATTTCTCTCGAAAGTTTATAAGAGTAGTCCCTCGGATAGGATATATCAACTAGCGTTCTTTCAGGATTAAACTGAATTGAAGTCATATACAAACGAAAGTTCGGCTCTATTGATAAAAGATACACTTTAGTTATTGCAGATACCTGTTTTAAAAAACCCACATTGAAATCAATTTTTATCCAATCGCTCCATTCATTCACTTTAACCTCATACTTTTGAGCATCTAAAAAGATGGTGATGTTATTCTTGTCTAAGACAATTTTAATTGACTTTTCAATAGGTTTCATATTAGATGATAGAGGTCCTTTGATTACAGAATTAATTATCCCGTTACTCATCGACACATGGATTATGTGGGGTGAGCTGTTTTCGGATAAATCCGAAGCATAGAGATAGTATCCGCTTTCAAAACCTCTTATATCAGGAACACCAAGACCAGAAAGCATTACACCGTTGATTTTCTCAGGAGGAAAAGTTGCTGGCCACCTTATCACATCAGTAGGTACTCCTGCATCCGAAGTGATCTTCCAAAATGGAACACTTTTTATAGGACTTTCGAAGATAAGACCATTTTTAAATTTTTGTTTTGTAATTGATATTTCAGGCAGATAAGTGTTTGGATCTCTTATTATAAAATCTATAACGCCATGTTTTCCTGGATTTACTCCTGTAGCAGCAGTTGTCCAAGCTACTGGAGTCTCAGGAGGGATAGTAGTTTCAAGTGCAGAAAAACTTCCAAGCTTTGATAATCGTAAAAAGTTAGGAAGCTTACCTTCTCTCATAAGCTCATTAACTATTT
>JAVZJF010000084.1:0-4825 GCA_038870935.1 Candidatus Anstonellales archaeon
TTATGAGTTCTTGTAGAGGTTTTCTAATCATAATAACTTTTCTAATTTATTTTGAGGATGTTTACATAATATCTTTTCTAGGATAAAATATATTTTTAATATTTTAGTTAATTTTTTTAGGTATATTTATTGCAGCAGTCTTTTTAGTTTTACTTTACTTTGAATTGGAAGATAAAAAAATAATAAGAGAGAATGATTTAATTTATATTTCTTATATTATCTCAGATGAATATGGAAACATATTAGAGAATAGCTCTAATTCTTCAGAAGCAGTTTCATTGATAATAAACACTTCTGATAAAGGACTTATCGGACTAATAAGCAAAAATTTAATTAATAAAAGAGTTGGAGATTCAGTACAAATCATAATTCTCCCGGAATTTAATTTAACTGAACCATATGATAAAAATCTTGTTGTTAAAATAGAGAACGAAAAAGTTTATTCAATCATAGAGGAATTATCTGAAAAAGAATTCTTAGAATTTACTGGGTTAAAAGAAATAAAAATAAACAGAACTTTTTGGCAAAAAGATCTGCAAATAACAGTTATAGATTATGATAACGAGACAAAAACTGTTAAAATACAATATGTCTTCTTGCCAGACCAAGCGATAAACTCCCAACTCGAAATTAAATTAAAAAATTATTATGCAGTACTAAATATTCCTGCAATTGTAAAATCTGTAAATGAAACCAACGCTATCTTAAAATATGATGTTAAAAACGGTGATATAATAAAAGCAACTATTTTATATGATTTAAATAATCCAAAAGTGGCAATAAATAAAATAATGGATGGAATTGTTATTAATAAAACAGACAATCATTTTTTAGTTGATTTTAACGATCCTTTGGCAGGAAAATCTATGATTCTCCAAGTTACTACGATTAAAAAAGAAGAACCAATAAAATAAAAAACAACTTTCTAAAGTATTTTCTCAACGAATTTTTCTGCATCAAAAGGTTCAATTGCATCATAATCTTGACCTGTGCACAAAAATAATATCGGCTTATTAATTAACTTTTTGGCAGAAATAATTAAACCACCTTTTGCATCTAAATCCACTTTTGTTAGTATTATTGCATCAATATTAATTTTCTCATGAAACTTTTGAATTTGCTCAACTGCTGCATTACCTATTGTACTCTCTACGACATAAACCCTTAGATCTGGGTTTATAACTCTATTGAATTTGCTCAATTCTTCAATTAGATTTCTATTCGTTTCTTGCCTTCCTGCTGTATCAATTAGTACAACATCAATATTATGCGCCTTAGCATAATTAACTGCATCAAATGCTACAGATATTGGATCGGCCTTATAACCACGTGAAATAATAGGAATACCTAATTTCTTAGCATGAGCATCCAATTGCTCTATCGCGCCTGCTCGAAAAGTATCAGAAGCAGAAACAACTGAAGATAAATTAAATTTTGATAAATATTTGGCAATTTTAGCTATTGTTGTCGTTTTTCCGTTTCCATTTAAGCCAAAAAACAAAATAACATATGGACTTTTAGTACGATTTTCACTATAGCCATGAACTTTTTGTTTTTTGGTAATCTCAATTATAAGATCATATTGCTGTTCTGACAATAGTTTTATTAAATATTCCTTAATGGTTTTCTTTATCTCAAATTGAATAGCATTTCTATTAAACTCCTTATCTTTCAAATAAGAATATAGATCATTTTTAAGTTTCTCCGCAACATCAATGTTTACATCTGCTTCTAACAACATCAACTCAAAAGTCTCTAAAATTTCACTCAATTCTTTTTCATTCAATTTAATTGTTGGGCTGAATATGGTTGCAATCTTAGTACCTATACCAAGTTTAATCTCTTTATCTAATTCCTTTTCTTCAACTTTAATTTCTTGTTTTTTTTTCTCTTCATTAACAATACTATCTTTGCTATGGTAATCAATATCCTTTACAGAATTCGTAATGTTTATGTTATTTTCGTTATCTTTTTTTTTAGATATGCTGTTTAAGAGTTCACCAAAAGTTTTCTTAAGTTGGTCAAACATAACACTTCAATAATTTTATTATTAAAAAACTATTTCCTATTTGAATTTATAAGTCGTTCAGCTTCTTGATTTATTTGATTGAGTTTCTCTTGAATCGAATCTGATAAACTTTTGGCTTTTTCTAAATTCTGCTCTAATTTCATCTTCCTGTTCTGCAAATACTCAATTGCATATCCTTTTTGAACATGCGCATAATACTCTGCTCCTAATTCAATAATTAAGCCTAAATCATGCTCCGGTTGAGTGTAAGGAACATAAATGTTATTACCCAAGTTTGCAAACCTTATTGAATCATCCCCATATGTACTAATTGTCTTTAACATGTATTCAACTCTTAAAATTGCAGAGGTTAATAGTTGAATCTGATTATTTAACAACTGCTGCTGACTCTGAAAGTATTGTGCAGTGGCCAATAAACTGTTCATTCTCTGCTGCAACTCAGCGCTATCCATTTTATCAGACATTTTTCCAGTATCTTTTGGCATAAAATTCACTCTCATTAATATATACATCGTATTTAAATAAAACAACTATCTAATTTTTGCACCAATTTCTATATTATTCTCATCATCAATTGTTAATAACTTTACACTTTTTCCGTCATCTGCAGCCAACAACATACCTTGTGATTCAATGTTTCTTATCTTTCTCGGCTCAAGATTTGCTAATAAAACGATCTTTTTGTTTAATAATTGCTCTTTTTTATAATACTCTTTTAAACCAGCCACTAGTATTCTATATTCCGATTGACTAACTTGCACTTTTATTTTGTAAAGTTTATCGCTTTTTTCTATATCTTCAATTTCTACTATTTTCGCAACAACAATATCAAGCTTTGAAAAGTCAGAGTAAGTAATTGTGCCTTTTCCATTATTTTTATTCAAAACCTCTTCAACCATTTATTAAATACACCTAATATTACACATTACACTTTATATTATTACCTATTGCCTATTGAACAAAATTCTTTAACCATTCTAACAATCTTTGCTTTGGTAATGCGCCTATTTGCTTACCAACTTCTTTTCCGTTAAGAAACAAATATAATGTAGGTATATTCATTACTGAATACTCTTCAGCTAAATCCACTTCCTCATCTACATTTACTTTAACTATTTTCAAGCCCTTAATAGACTTCTCTTTCTCAATCTCCTCTAGAATTGGAGATAAGTATCTACAAGGACCGCACCAATCCGCATAAAAGTCTACTAAAACCAATCCAGAACTTATTTTCTCTTTGAAATTCTCTTTTGTTGCGTGCTCAACCATTTTTCTCATCTCTTTTTATTTTGATGCGGCCGCCGGGATTTGAACCCGGGTCTTAAGATTGGCAATCTCACGTCCTACCAGGCTAGACTACGACCGCAAAAATAACAGCAGCATAACGCAAAATAATTTATCTATCAAAACCTTTTAAAAGATTAAATAACTCTTTTAATTCATGGTTCACAAAAAACTAAAATATATTGAAATCATAACTAATGACGAACCATATAAAATAAAAAATCTTTTATTTGTAAGCATGGCGTTATTAATAATTATCTCAGTTATTTATGACTTTTTATTAATTAACTACATAATTCAAAAAGAACTTGAAATTGCAAGAAATTCAATCAATTTTGTAATTGCTCCATTATCTATAAGAATTTTCTTACTATTATTAGCTATAATCTTATTTTATAGTATAAAAAAGCCTCAGATAGTTAACCAAAAAAATCTTTTTCTTCTAACCTTCATTTTAATAGTGACATCAACCTTTGAAACTGTTTTGTATGGTATTTCTATAAGTTACAAAGCATTTATGCTAGGAATTTATCTTCTCTCAGGTATGCTTTTGATATTGACATTTGCAAAAGAAAAAAAAATCTAATATATTATTAGCAACTCAAATAATGAAATTAATTAAAAGTGCTATTAAAAAAGAGTAAACTACAAATATTGAAATATCACTTCTTCTTACAAAATAGATTAGAAATTTTAAACTCAAAAAACCAAAAACAAAAGAAGTTATCAAACCAACAATAACTGTTTCAATAGGCAAAATAGATAATTCATTCTTAGATAAAATAAACCCTTCTACTACAGATGCTGAAAACATGGTTGGAATTCCTAAAAACAAAGAAAACAATAAAGCATTATACTTATCCAATCCTATAAGAATTCCTGCTGAAAAAGTTATACCTGCCCTAGAGATTCCTGGAAATAATGATAAAACCTGTGCCAAACCAATAAATACAGCTTGTTTGTAGTTTATTCTGTATTCCTCCTTTATATTATTTTGCATTTTTGAAGGTCTCTTTAAAATCATAAAATGCGCCATCGCTAAAAATACACTGTTCATAAAAGCAAATATTGCTAAATTTTTCTGATACTCAAAAAAAGTAAGTGCATATTCACGAATCAATATCCCAACAACTCCAGTTGTCAAAACAGCTATTAATATACAAATAACAAAATTACGTTCTAAATCTGAATCTCTTTTTATTATATGATTGATAAGATCAACTAACTCTTTTCTGTAAAAAAGTAAAAGAGCCATTGTAGTACCTAACATAACTACTATATCAAATGTATAATTGAATTCCATTCCAAATAGTTTTCTAGTTATAACCAAATGCAATGTAGACGAAATCGGTAACCATTCTGTAATTCCTTGCACAATACCCAAAATAATAGCATCGAAAACATTCATTTGTTATCATCTGCAAAATTAGGAATAATTAATCAAGAACTGCTTATTTTTATTTTTGTTTTATTTATAACCAACTTTAGATAATATTATAAATGATTGTGTTT